>CACXDQ010000075.1 GCA_902766475.1 uncultured Eubacteriales bacterium | reverse complement strand
TGAGCGGAGATTGGGCTAAAGATTTCCTTGACGACGACAACGGAAAACAGCTGTTAATCAACATATTGAGGGGGATAATGCCCGAAAAGAGCATTCGTCCTCAGGCGTTTACGGTCAAGCTTTCGTCTGAAAACTATTCTAACAGATTGAGCGTTTATGCCGACCTTGCCGAAGGCGACAGGGTAGACGGCTATATCGTGGAAAACGAGGGCGAAGATAACGAGATGAGGATATCTCTGTCCGAACCCGTTTCCGCCGACGTGAATAAGAGAGAGGCGGGCGTTTACGTAACCGATCCTTTCAACGCCGACAGTTTCTATACCCGTGTTAATTTCGTCGTCAAAAAAGGCGGAACTTATAAAATAGTTATAAACAAATACAAAGCGGGCTCTTCGGAGCCGTCCGACAGCGTTTCATTATATAAGTCGTTCTCATATTCAAAAGAATACGACGCATTTACCGAAACGTTTGACGGCGTTCACGAAAACCTCGAAGCTATCGCCGCAAACGGCAAGGGCGAAATGATCGCCGACCTCGAAGATCCGAGTTCGGTATTCGATACTTTCGATCCCACGATTTCGCATCAGTTCGATCCTCGCTGGATATACATTATCGTTGCGATGGTGCTGTTCCTTGCGGAAATTGCGGTAAGGAAATTCAAATTCAAGTGGCCTCACGAGATAATAAGGTCTATGAGAGAAAAATCTGCGCAGAAAAAAGCGAAAAGATAGGCAAGGAGAGAGATAGATGAAGAGTTTTAAAAAGTTCATATTTTTGATTTTATCGCTCGCCTTTGCGGTTTGTTTGACGGCGGCTTGCGGCGGCGACGGCTTGAAAGCCCCCGGCGTACCCGTCATAGATTACGACGACTTTACGATTTCGTGGGATGCTATTTCGGGTGCGAGGAGCTATACCGTCGAAATTGCCGACGATAAGGGAACTGTGGTAGATACCGCAACCCCGAGAAAGACGTCGTATTCTTACGAAGAATTGACGGAAGGTACTTATACCGTCAGGGTAAGGGCTGAAAACAGCATTACCGAAAAGATTTCCGACTGGTCTTCTTCCGTTTCCTTTACCAAGGAATACGACAACGGCTGTACCTATACGCTTATAAATAACGATTCGGAATACGAAGTTACCAAGGCAGGCAGTGCCAAGAGAACTACGGGCGACGTCGTTATCGACGGCGTTTATAAGGGAAAACCCGTTACGAGGATAGCCGACGGGGCGTTCAAAGGCAAGAGTGCCGTAACGAGCGTCATAATAGGCGAAAACGTAGAATATATCGGTGAAAATGCGTTCAGAAACTGTTCCAACCTCGCCGAAATAACCATACCTTCGACCGTAAACTATATCGGCAAAAGCGCATTTTACGGCTGCGTCGTATTAAATGCGGTAACAATTCCTCAAAACGTTACCGAGATAGGCGATTCGGCTTTCGGTAAGTGTCAGGAGCTTACGGAAATAACCATTCCCGAAAACGTCACGAAAATAGGAGCTTCGGCTTTCAGCGGCTGTTCTAAAATAGAAACGCTCGTTATACCCGACGGCGTTACAGAGCTCGGAGAAGGCGTATTTGCAAATATGAGCTCTCTCAAAACGGTAACTATCGGGAGCGGCGTTACCGAGATACCCGGCGAGGCGTTTATCGCATGCGAAAAGCTCGTAACTGTTAATTTTGCGGAAAATTCACCCATAACGAGCTTAGGGGCAAGCGCATTCGGCTCTTGCTCGTCGCTCGTTTCGCTCGACCTTCCCGATAAGCTCGAAAGCATAGGCTATATGTGCTTTGCAAACGACGCCTCTTTCAAGACGATAACCATACCGGACAGCGTTACCTCGATTGCGAGATACGCATTTGCAAACACCCCGTTCTACGTCGATTCTATCGGTGAAGACGGCTTCGTATATGCCGATAAATGGCTTTTGGGCGCAACCGCCGAAAAGCTCAGCACGATCGACAGAATAGTGCCGACCACACTTAAAAGCGGAGTGATCGGCATTGCGGACGCTGCGTTTTACGAAGCGCCCGAACTCAGCTTGGTAAAATTTCCGGATACACTCAGATATATCGGCGGATATGCGTTCTATAACTGCGTTAAAATTTACAGAGTGGATATTCCCGAGAACAGCGTAATAAGCATAGGCGAAGCGGCTTTTGCATACTGCGCCCTTCTCGATAGGCTGAACATAGAAAACGGTCTTAAAACGATAGGCAGCTATGCGTTTTATAATTGTACTTCGCTTGCGAACTTCGACGAGTCGAGCGAAAAGCTGCTCATTCCCGATTCCGTCGAAAAAATAGGAACTTATTCTTTCTACGGCACGAAGATGTTCGAGACCCCCGACGAATTCGGGCTTGTCTATGCCGGTCACTGGCTCGTCGGTTACTACTATAAAGAAGCGGACGAGGAAGGCAACCCGATTTTATACGATTCGAGAGTAACGCTCAAAGACGGAACGATAGGTATTTCCAACTATGCGTTCTTGATGAACGAAGTTGTTTCCAACGTGGTAGGTTTAGGCAACGTCAGAATAATAGGCAAGGGCGCATTCTACGGCTGTTCTGCATTGTCTACCGCATCCCTCAACATTAACCTCAAAAAGGTAGAGGACTATACATTCTACTACTGTACTAATCTAAGAAGAGTGGAACTTCCGCAAAACCTTGAAGTTATCGGTAGATCTGCGTTTTACAGATGCGCCAGCTTGACGAATATTAACCTCAACGGGTGCAGGGTAAAAGAGATAATGCCGTATGCGTTCTTCGAATGTGTCAACATTCTCGATATCGATTTCGGAAGGCGACTTGAAATTATAGGAGACCACGCTTTTTACGGCTGTATAAGAATCGGTGAACGTTTAGATGAAAATGGTATTCCGATTAAGCTTGTTTTCCCGAATACCCTTACGGAAATAGGCGGTAGGGCGTTTTCGTATAATTTTAGCATTACCAATATTCAATTTGGCGAAAATATTAAGACTATAGGTGATTTTGCTTTTAATTATTGCGATCAGCTCAGAATGGTTGAATTACCCGATTCTGTTGAAAAAATAGGCAAAAGCGCTTTTTATAACTGTACTTTACTTCAAGTTTTGGATCTCGGCAGCGTAAACATAATAGGTGATTTTGCATTCTTCGGTGATTTAAATTTAAGAAGCGTGACTATACCTTCAAGTGTTACTTATATCGGTACGGGTGCGTTTAAAGGTGCGATGAGAGTTGAATCTGTCACGATAGGCAAAAACGTCAAAACGCTCGGCGCAAACTCTTTCTACGGCGCTAAAAACGCAACTTTCTATATTGAAGATGGAGCCGACAACAACGAATGGCAGAGATGGAATTCTTCCTATCGCCCCGCCGTTTACGGCGCAGCCATATCGGACGGCTATGTTGTCAGCGTAACGGTCGGCGAAATTACCAACTTGGAGGGCAACAAAATATCCGTTCCCGTAAGAGAGGGTTATATCTTCAAGGGTTGGACAAAGACGAGCGGCTCTATGACTGCGGACTATACCGCCGAAGAGCTTTCTTCCGTAGCGCAAGGCACGGTGCTTTACGCCGTTTGGGAAGAGGGTGAATATATGACACCAATCGAGAGGAAAGGCGGGATATCCAGATTTGACTACGAATTTAACGACGACGGTTGGCTTTCCGATTATTATCACAAGGGCGGTTGGATGAGTGCTAATACCAATCTTCTTACCGCTATAATGGATTATTATAGAGATATCGGTCTTTAAAAAACCATAAACAACGGAATTTTGCTTAAAAATACTTCAGGAGTTCGGCTTTTATGTCGGACTCCTTTCTTTATCTTGGTATTTCCGCAAGTAATCAGATTTGATTCAAACACTTAAAATTGCATAAAAAATCGCATAAAACGACAAACGGTGAATAAAGACGTTCAGTTCACAATAAGTTCACATTAAAAACACGATAAAAGGCTTTCCGTCGGCGGTTTTACTTGACAATAAATAAATAATATGCTATATTATTAGATATAATAATATTATATTTATTACGGAATTTATCCCGTATAAATGAGGAGAATAGAATGAAGAGCAAAAAGATTCTATTGGCTGTAATAATAGCGGCTGTCGTCGCCGTTGCCGCAGCCGTAACGACGATAGTTGTCGTTACGTCGTCCAAGAAATCTGCGGAATACGCTTTGAATGCGAACGGCGGAACGGTCAGCGAGACTACCGTCAAAGTAGACGACGGCGCAAACTACACGCTTCCCACCCCCACGAGAGACGGATACGTCTTTGACGGTTGGTTTTCGGACGAAGCATATACCACACCGTTTGCGAGCAGCGGCGTTGCCGCCGAGGGCAGTTATACCCTCTACGCTAAGTGGATAAAGGTCTATACCGTTACCTTGAACGCTAACGGCGGCAGCCTTTCAACTTCTTCCGTTACCGCAAAAGACGGCGAAGTTATCTACGATGCGATCTCGGCGTATGTGCCGACGAAGAGCGGCTATCAGTTCGGCGCATGGACGACGGCAGACGGAAACGAACTCGGCAAAAACACGAGGCTTACTTCCGATATTACCCTCACCGCCAAATACAAGATGGCATACAGAGTTGAGGTTTACGAACAGAATAAAACTCTCGACGGATACGAGCTTTCCGAAGTTTCTTCCGAAACGCTCTACGCTTACGAGGGAGAAAGGGTAACTTCCGATAAAAAGCTCGTCGGCTTTACGCTTGCCGAAAACGCCGACGCAGTTACCTCTCTCACCTTAAAAGAGGGCGAAAACAACGTTTTGAAGCTCTATTTCGACAGAGAAGTTTTCAGGGTAGGCTTTGTTTCCAACTATCCCGACGAGGGTGAAGAGGAGATAAAATACGTCGACGTTCTCTTCGGCGATGAAGTCGAAGTAAATGCGAATTTCGAGTGTGAGGGCTACATTTTAGCCGGCTGGGCGATGAGCGCTACGGGAAAAATCGTTTATCAGTCCAACTACATTTCCGACCGTCTTTATAACGGCGACGGAAGCGCAAACGAAAACAAATTCGTTCCCACCCGTGATACCAACCTCTACGCCGTATGGCAAAAAGGCTACATGGATATGTTCGGCGGAAACGATTTCCTCTATCTCATCGACGAAACTTCCGAAGTTATCTATCTCGAAAGGGGCGGATTTTTCTTCCAAGGCGAATACGACCCCGAAAACAGATCGTTCACGTTCAGAGACGTAAACGACGACATTCTTCTCTACGGCAAGCTTAAGTCCGATTCCACTTACCTTTACAGCGACGCCGAGAGGGCGAATACCGACGCAAGCCTCTACACGATGAACGGAAGCCTCAACGACAACGTTAAAATTCTTTTCGGCAGATCCGACGAAATAGAGTATTCCGAAAAGGATGAAAACGGTATCGTTCACAGCTCAAAAGGTACTTACACCATAAACGAAAACGGTCAATATGTAGCCGAATTCACCTCGGGCGAAAAGGCGGGGCAGACTATGATAATGCTCGTTTCCACCGTTACCGTCGGCGGAACGAGGACTCCCGCATTCATGCTCAGAAACGAAGAAGAATACAATATGGGCGTCATCAGCCGCTTGGGGCTCAACGGCAGCTCCATTGCGAGAGCAAGCGCATATAACTTGCTCCTCACGGGTTTCGGTATCGCCTATATCAACACCGGCAACGGCGTAAACTCCTATCACTATTCGTATGACAGCGAAAACAAGGTCTTAACGCTCAACACGTCGTCCGGCTCTACGGCGGGCATATTCAAGATCGTCGAAGTCGAACTCAACAACGAAACCGTAACGGGCTATCTTCCCTATACGGCGGCAATGGCGCACACTTACGAAAACGAGAATGAAAAACTCACTCTCGACGGAACGGTCTACGCAACTTACGAAAATAAAAACGGCGTTAAGACGAATGGCTATTACAGCGTTGCGGCCTCGGCGCTCGGCGGAAACTTAGTAACTTTCTATCACGGTGACGAAACGTATAAATTCTATGTGAACGCCGTTACCGAAACGATTACGACGGAGATAGAGGGCGAGGGCGGCGAAACCGAAACCAAGACCGAAAGCGTCGTAAACTACACGCTTGCTCAGAAAAATACCAAGTACGCCGAATACTATTATATGAACGGCGAGGGCATATACTATGCGCCCCTCCTCGTATTCAACGACGGCGAAGAAAACGAAGTGCTTATCTACGGCAGAACTACTGCGAGAACTTACGTCTTGTTCGGTAAGGGCGTCGTTACAGCCGACGGAGATAAAAATCTCCTCACGATAACCGAAAAATACGACGTCGAGGTATCCACTACGCCGATAGACGTGTATCTCCTCAAATCGTTCGTCTACGTTCTCGACACAAGCAGCACGTCTTATAGCGTTCACTACTGGTATTCCTACACGACGGACGAGGGCACGGAAGAGCTTTCCACAGTATATACGGCTGATAACGGCGATAAGCTTACGCTCGTTTCGGGTATTGCGATAATCGACGGCAACGAACAGACCGTAGGCACATACACGTTGAGCGAAACGGGGCTTGTAACCGTTAAGGCGGGCGATCACACCTTCTATTTTGAGGTGAGCGAAGATAAGAAGTTCCTCACTCTTGACAGCGCACCCTATACTTCTTACGGCGTAAACGCCGACGGCACCGTCAACAGACAGGAAAGAATGTCTTTCGACGGCAAGGGCGGAGCGGCTTACGTTGCCGGACAAGATATTGAGAGCGTAAACGGCAAAGTTGTAAGGACGGAAGAAACGACGTTCAGCGGCAGCTATATCTTCACGTTTACCGCAGACGACGATTCGATTTCGTTCAACTTCATACAGATAGCCACTTCCAATACTTCCTATATAGCCAAGTATAACGAAGAATATCATGGCGAATACGTTTCAAAAGACGGTATACTCACGCTCGACGGCTACGGTTATAGGGCAAATTACAAAGACACCGACGGTGAAGATCACGAGAGCTTCTACGTAATAAACGACGGCGTTATAAGGCTTACTGTAGACGAGCGATACAGATTCTTCGACGTCAAAGAAAACAAATCGTTCACTTTGAGAGGCGAGGAATACGCAACTTATATCTATTTTGACAATCAGGACGTTACGGGTTATCTCTCTCTCGACGGCTACGGTCATTTCCAACTCTTTACGTTGGACGACGAGGGCGAAAAGGTATTTATTGAGGAAAACGTCGACGACAAAGCGACCTACGTCATGGAAGGCGACGGCTTTATTACCCTCAACTTCTCCGACGGCGAAAGAAAAGATTACGGCAAGCTCGGCACGTTTACCTATTCGGGCACAACGTACAATACGTTTGCGGTCGCTTATACCGACGTCGTAAAGACTTACGTCAATGAAAAAGACTGGTCTACGCTCATTTTGGACAGCGTCGGCAATGCTATAAAATACGACAAGTCCGGCAGAAAGACCGAGGGAACTTACACCCTTATAACCGATAATCTTCTCTACTTTGCCGACAACGATCAGACGGAAGCCTGCATTTACGTATATGACGTCGAAACGGGCAGTGCAACGCCCAAGACGTTCAAGGCGAAGAGTTATTACACCGAAAGCCTTCAATCTCTCCAATTCTCGAGTACGGGCGTTGCGAGATTCAACGAGGACGGCACGGCTGTCATCTATTACTACAATATGGTAAATGGCGAGGCTGTCATTTACAGAAGAGCGGAAGAGGGCGAAGTCGATAACGGTTACGGCTTTATAGCCGAAAACTTCGGTGAATTTACCGAAACGAAGAACTATAACGGCAGAAAATATATTATAAATACCGGTCTCGGCATCGGCTTTACGAGAGTTGGTGAGGTTGACGACTACCGCTTGCCATGGAAGGCTAATTCCGACGGCGAACAGACCTACGCAAAGATAAAGGACATCAAGTTCACCCCCAACGGCTCCGACTTCGAGGTTTCCGGAACGATGCTTATCGAAACTCCCGACGTCGATGAAAACGGCAAACCCGTCAACGTTTCGAGGACGTGTACTTTCGTGCGTGAGGTCAAAGAGGACGGCACATTTGAAATGTACGTCAAACTCTATTTAAGCAGCTACGTCTATTACAGATTTGATTTAAGTCTTTCCTATAAGGGCGTGAACGAAGAGGACGAGAGCCTAAGTGAATACGAGATAAGGGGCATGAAGCGCATTATAAACGTTTCGTCCTATAACTATCAGTATATCTACTCGATGTACTCTATGATATTCGGCGCAAGTTTTGCGGCAACTATCCCCAACTCTTACGGAACGATAGAGCTTGTCTACGTCTACGGCACGGACAGCGAGGAAATGAGCAGATATATCTCCCCGAAATTCGGCGAGGCGTATAACGGCATAGTCGATTATAACGGCGACGAAGTTTCCTTCGACGGAATGAGTTTCGAGCTTGAAAACAACGCTATCGATCTTGAAACGGTAGGAAAAGACGGCAACACTTACAGATTGCATATCTCTATAAGAAGTGCTGGCTCGGGCATCGGATTTACGCTTGCCGCATTTACGAGGGTGCAGGAATTCAACGTAAACGGCTATACCGTCGAGATAGAGAGAATAATGCTCAGCGAAAGTGCGGCGCCCGGCGCACTCTATAACATAAAGCTTTCAAAAGGCGGCGAAGCTATAAATGCGAACAATATCGTAAGGATAGGCGATTCGTGGTACTATATCGTAAGGACGCAAAACGACGAAAAGAAATTCGTTTCGGCAACCTATTATAAGCTCGACCTCGAAGAAGAAGAGGACGACGGCACGGTGGACGGCAAAGAAACCGCCGACGGCGAGGAAGGCGAAGAGGGTGAAGAAGTACAAAACACCAAAATTCCCCTCTATAAGTCGGTTAAACTCGCTACGTTCGAGGTAGACACCTACTATTCCGACGACGGAAACACCTACGTCGATATTGGTAAAGACGGCAAAGTATATTATATCCGTCAGTCCGGCTCGTGGTTTGCCGCAACCGAAACGGAATATGATTCCGTAGCCGATGTTTACACCATAAAGGGCAGCAACGGCAACAGCTACACCTTAAAGATAGAAAACGGCAAAGCCGTTTTAGAGCTTATCCCCGAAGAAGAAGAGGAAGAAGCTTAATAAGTCAAGCTATTTGCGGCGAACGGCAATATGCCGTTCGCCGCAGAAAACGCTTTAAAACAAAAAAAAGAGATATAAGTACAGCTTATAGGTGGTATAAGTAAAACTAATACCTCATTATAGGAAAAAAGCGACAATTTATTTTACATTTTTGACATTTTGGTATAAAATAGTATAGTTGATATTAATAGCCTTATAATAGGTCAAACTGCGTAATCGCCGTAAAAAAGCGTAAAAGCGGTCGGAGATTTTCCGAAAATCTTCGAAAAAATCACGGTTTTTTAAAAAAGATCATCACGATGCGGGTATAGACGCGTCGCTTTCGCATATCAGCGGATATATGCCGATCTTGGTCGGCAAAAAAGAGGGTAACATGAAGAAAACAAAAAAATATTTATTGCAATTGACTTCGCTCGCCATGGCGGCAAGCCTCGCCGTAACTTTTTTCGGCGGCGCTACCTATAACGGCGTTGCCGCAAAGACGGCTCCGCTTAATACCGCCTCTGCCGTAAACGAGGTAAAAAAGCTTGATAACGGGCTTATAGACACACATATCGAAGATTATTTCGACGAAAAAGTCGTTACAAAGCTCCCCGAAACGGTTGCCGAAAACGACGATATTTCCGTCATTGTAAAGATGAACGTCGGCTCTGTTGTCGACGCTTATAACGAGTATGAGCGCATGGAGAGTGCGGCGGAATTCGCATCTTCCGAGCGTGCGGCGCAAATAAGAAGTGATGTCGCCCTCGAAACCGACAGATTGATAAATCTCCTCAATTCCACGGGCATAAATTACACCGTAGGAGAGAAATACGACACCGTTTTAAGCGGCTTTGAGATAACCGTAAAGGCTAAGTATTTCACTGAGATAGAAAAGGCTTTGTCGTCGGACGCAACTCTCATCGTCGGCGAGGTGTATGCGCCGGCGGAAACAAAAGTCGTCCACAACGACGTAGACGTGTATTCCACGGGTATATTCGACAGCTCGGAGATAGAGTATCAGGGCGACGGCGTTGTCGTTGCGGTTCTCGATACGGGGCTTGACTATACGCACACCGCCTTCGACGTCAATAACTTCACGACCACGACCGAGGCGTTCACACTCGATTATATCAATGAAAAGATAGCGTCCACCGAAGCTTACAAGCTCTCTGCGGGGCTCAGCGGCGAGGACGTCTACATGACGAGAAAGGTCCCCTACGCTTACGACTATGCGGATAAGGACCCCGACGTTCTCCCCATAAATTCGGAACACGGCACCCACGTTGCGGGTATAATAGCCGGTAAAGACGACGTTATAACGGGCGTAGCACCCAACGCACAGCTCGCCATAATGAAGGTTTTCTCCGATACGACCGAAGGCGCTAAGACCTCTTGGCTTTTAGCCGCTTTGGAGGACTGTGTAAATCTCGGCGTCGACGTAATAAACATGTCGCTCGGCTCGGGCTGCGGTTTCACGAGAGAAACCGACAAGGACAGAACAAACGAGGTTTACGACAGCATAAGAAATGCGGGTATATCGCTTATCGCCTCCGCCGCAAACAGCTACAATGCGACGATGAGTTCGACCAAAAACGGTAATAACCCCTTGACTTCCAATCCCGATTCGGGCACGGTAGGCTCTCCGTCGACCTATAATTCCGCTCTTTCGATAGCTTCCGTAGACGGCGTTAAAACTCCCTATATCGTCCACGACGGCGAGATAATTTACTTCAACCAAGCTTCCGACTCTTCGGCTAAGCAAAGAGATTTCGTAGGCGATATCTTAAAGACCGTCGGCGACGTCGACAGCTATGAATTCGATTACGTTACCATTCCGGGTATCGGCCGTTCTTCGGACTATCCCGAAGGCGACTACACGGGTAAAATAGTTCTCGTCAAGCGTGGTACGACCACTTTCGAGGACAAGGTTTATATAGCCCTTAAAGAAAAGGGCGCTGCCGGTATCATTATATATAATAACGTTTCCGGCATAATAACTATGACGATAGGAACGAGCCGTGGTGCGACTTGTTCCATAACTCAGGAAGAGGGCGAAAGGCTCGCCGCTAAGGGTACGGGTAAAATTCTCGTCAGCAGAGCTAACGTCGCAGGTCCGTTTATGTCGGACTTCTCGTCGTGGGGTCCCACTTCCGACCTTAAAATAAAACCCGAAATAACGGCGCACGGCGGCGAAATTTATTCGGCGGTGCCGGGTCAGGCTTACGACCACCTTTCGGGTACGTCCATGGCTGCGCCCAACCTTGCCGGTGCGGCGGCGCTCATAAGGCAGTACGTCAAATACAGCGGCGTTTTCGGCACGAGAGAGGAGATGACGGCAAATCCCGGTAAGGTTACCGCACTCGTCAATCAGCTCATCATGTCCACCGCCGACATTATCAAGAACAAAAACGGGCTTGCATACGCCGTAAGAAAGCAGGGCGCAGGTCTTATCAATATAAAGAAATCGACCACTACGGCAACTTACGTTACCACCTATGAGGGCGGCGACGAGAGCAAGCCGATGGATAAATCTAAACTCGAACTCGGCGACGATAAGGCGAAAACGGGCGAATACCCGATGAAATTCTCGCTTACGAACGTTACGGGAAACGCCGTTTCATACGAGCTCGGCTCTATCGTGATGACCGAGGGCGTCAGCACTATCTACACGAGCCACAGCGACACTACCGTAACGCAGGAAGGCTATCAGCTCGGCGGCGGAATAACGCTCGGCGGCGTAACTTCGGGAAGTTTCGACGGCAACGTCGTTACCGTTCCGGCACACTCCACCGCAATGGTAAACGTAACGCTCAAACTCACCGACGAAGATAAAAGATATCTCGATTCTTCGTTCGCTCACGGTATGTATATCGAGGGCTTCGTTACCATGACGGCGAAGTCGGGCACGAGCGTCGACGTCAGCGTTCCTTACCTCGCATTCTACGGCGATTGGACGGAAGCGCCCATCTTCGACGAAGAGTATTACGACACCAACAAAGACGAAGTAAACGCCGGTATCGACGACGAGGACAAACTCATGGAGGACGCCTATGCCACGAGGGTAATAGGCGGCTTGTACAGCGACTATATCTCCACGCTCGGCTCTTACTACTTCGTTCAGGATCCGACTATAACTCAGATAGCCGCAGATAAGAGCAAGATCGCCATTTCCAACCAGACGAGCGAAAACGCCGCAACATTAAACAATATCGAATAGATCTGGGCGGGGCTTCTCCGTAACGCAAAGCACGTCGATATCTCCATTATTGAAGATTCGACGGGCAAAGAGGTGTTCACGAGGACGGAATATAATCAGAGAAAGTCGTTCAATAACGGCGGCTCGATAAGAGCTTCGTCTATCGACGTCGATTTCAGCACGCTCGATCTTAACCTTAAAAACAACACCAAATACACGGCTTACGTTACCGCATATATCGATTACGGCAACGACGAGGATCAGAAAAACGTAAGAAATACGTTTACTTTCCCCATTTATATTGACTTTGAGGCTCCGATAGTTACGGGTGTAAGATACTATACCGAATACGACAGCGTAGAGAAGAAAACGCAC
>CACXDQ010000074.1 GCA_902766475.1 uncultured Eubacteriales bacterium | reverse complement strand
TTCGCAAAGGCTTGATTTTCCATTGACGGCGGCATTGTGCCGGGGGTATCGAGAAGGTCGAAATCACCCATTCTCAACCACTTATTAGCCCTCGTAACACCGGCCTTGTCGCCCGTTTCAGCCCTCTTTGAGCCGCAAAGAGTGTTTATTATAGTTGATTTACCCGTGTTGGGAATTCCGGCAACCAAAAAGCGAAGCGTCCTCTTTACGCCCTTCGCCCTATCCCTCTCTATCTTTTCGCTCATTGCGCTTTTACAAGCCGACTTTATCCTCTCCACGTCTTTTTTCAAAAGTCCGTTTACGCATTCTATCGTCTTTCCGTTCGCCTTGAAATCGTTCACGATAGCGTTCGCCGATTTTTGAGAAATAGTGTCGCACTTGTTGAGGGCATAAACTATGGGCTTATTTCCGAATATCTTCATAAGCTTTAAATTTATGCAAGCATACGGCGCCCTTGCGTCGAGGACGTATATTACCCCGTCGCAAAGCTTAATATCCTCTTCCGTCTTGCGCATAGCCTTCGCCATATGCCCCGGAAACCAGTTTATCTTTTTGTCGTTTTCCATAATAAGCCCTCGTATAAGTCGATTAACTGCGTTTTTATTTGAGTTCTATCTCTATTGCCACCACGCCGTATTTCTTCTGTTGCCGCTTAGAGTAATACTTCGTCATATCCTCGGGGTTTGCCTCTTCGCCGCCTTTGTAGCCGAGTAATTTTTTATCGTATGCGCCGTACAGCGCCTTAAAATTTGCAAATCTCTTTAACTTCGTTATCACGACGCCGAGTTTCTCGCCCGTTTCCTCGTTTGTAAACTCTATTTCGTCGCCCACTTTAAAAGCCGCCCTCTTCTCGTCGTAAAGCCGCATTTCCACTCTCTTATCGCCCGTCTTTATGCTTTCAAACGGGCTTGGTTTAAGCTTCATTTCGTGTCGGCTTTCATATTTTATAGCGAGGTCGGGGCGCTTCTCCTCCGTAAGCGCCTTAGCTTGCTCTGCACGCCATTTTTCAACTTCTTTATGGTTGCCCGAAACGAGAACATCGGGCACTTTAAGCCCCATAAATTCTTGCGGACGGGTGTATTGCGGATATTCTAAAAGCCCGCTCGATATACTCTCTTCCGTCAAACTCTCGCCCGATATAACGCCGTCGATATATCTGCAAATACAGTCGGTTATCGCCATTGCCGGTATTTCGCCGCCCGTAAGCACAAAGTCGCCGAGGGATATTTCCTCGTCTATACAGAGGTCTATCGCCCTCTGATCGACCCCCTCGTAATGCCCGCACAAAAACACTAACCTATCGTATTTTAATAGCTCTTTCACCATAGACTGGTCGAACTTTCTGCCCTTAGGCGACATAAAAATTCGCCTTGCCTCTCTGTTGGGGTCTATTGCGTTCATTGCCGAATAGATAGGTTGGGGCATCATAACCATTCCTGCGCCGCCACCAAATGGATAATCGTCGCATTTTTTATGCTTATTTTCGGTGTATTCCCTTATATCCGTAACGACGATTTCCACCTTGCCCGACTTGACGGCTCGCCCCACGATACTCTCTTTAAGCGGTGCGAACATCTCGGGGAAAAGAGTAAGAATATCAATCTTCATACAAAACGACCTCGGTGAATTTCTTTGCGTTTACGGTAACCTTGCCTTCTTCGGGCAAAATCTCGGCTTCAAGCTCCTTTATAAGCGGAAAAACAGCCTTACCCTCCGCCGTATCTATATAATAATAGTCAACGTTACCGCTCACGATGTCGGTTATCGTGCCGATCTCCTTTCCGCTCGAAAGGAAAAGTTTTGCACCTATTACGTCGGCTATGAAAAATCTGCCTTTTTCAATTTCTATCTCTTCACGGCAAGCATAGAGCGATTTTCTGCGATAGCTCTCCGCCGTGTTTCTGTCGTCTATCCCGACAAGCTTTATTATAGCTTCCTCGCCGCCCGAATACTTGAAATCTTCAACGGAATATTCTTTTCCGTCGATAAATACTTTTGTTACGTTTTTAACGCTCGAAAAGCCGTCGGTAAAGAGTTTTAGTTTAAGTTCGCCCTTTATCCCCTGCGGCTTCGCCACTGCGGCTATCTCCAAATATTTTTCCATAATTTGCTTTTAATCAACTTATACGCTGACTTATTTGTTATTTACCCATTTGATTAAGGGCCGTACATTTTATTGTACAGCCCTTAAAAGAGTATCATTCCTCAGTTTCGTCTTTGCCTTTGATTTCGATGTTGTATTTTTTACCGCTCTTAGCTGCGGCGGCTTTAACGATCGTTCTGAGCGCCTTTGCGATTTTACCTTGTCTGCCGATGACCTTACCCATATCGCTCTCTTTCAAGACGATGGTAACGTCTACGACGTCGCCCTTATCGTCGACGATATACTCTATCTCGTCGGGATTTTCGGCGAAACGGTTGACGATATATTTAATAAGATCTAACATTTATATCGCCCCTTACTTCTTTTTCTTCTTCGGGTTGGTCTTGGAAGGGGATAATTTTTCCGACTTCTCGATAACACCGGCGTTCAAAAGAAGGGATCTGACCGTTTCGGTAGGCTGAACGCCCTTAGCAAGCCAATCCTTAGCTTTCTCCGTGTCGATAACAACTTCCGCCGGCTGTGCGGTGGGGTTGTAGTGACCTATTTTATCGATATACTCGCCGTCTCTTGCCTTTCTGCTGTCAACGACTACGATACGATAGGTGGGAGATTTCTTGTCGCCAAGTCTGGTCAATCTCATTTTTACTGCCATTTTTATATCCTCCGTTAAATTATATCTACTATTTATAGTCGATAATCGACTTATAGCCTTACATTTAGCTTTTAAAAGGGAAGCTTGCCCTTGCGGTTTTTCATCATCTTCATCATCTGTTTAGTCTGGTCGAACTGCTTTAAAAGCATATTGACTTCCTGAACGGACGTTCCGCTGCCGTTTGCTATCCTCGTCTTTCTCGAATAGTTTATTATCGACGGATCGTTTCTCTCTTTCTTCGTCATAGAGAGAATAATTGCTTTCGTCCTCTCGATCTTTTTCTCGTCGATATCCTTTTCGGAAACCTTTATCTTCGTACCCATGCCGGGGAGCATTTCCATAAGCCCTTTTGCGCCGCCCATCTTTTTGAGCATTGCGAACTGTTCCAGAAAGTCGTCAAGCGTGAAGGAATTTTCCCTCATCTTCTTTTCGAGCTTCTGCACCTGATCTTCGGTAACGGCTTCCTGCGCCTTTTCTATGAGCGATAAAACGTCGCCCATGCCGAGAATTCTGCTCGCCATTCTGTCGGGGTAAAACGGCTCTAAATCTGTGAGCTTTTCTCCGACGGACGAGAATTTTATGGGTTTGCCCGTAACGGCTTTTATGGAAAGGCACGCACCGCCCCTCGTATCGCCGTCGAGCTTTGTAAGCACTACGCCCGTAACGGCAAGCCTTTCGTTGAACGTCTTTGCGACGTTTACGGCGTCTTGCCCGGTCATGGAATCGACAGTCAGAAGAATTTCGTCCACCCTTATGGTCTTAGTGATGTTTTCCAGCTCTTCCATGAGGTTTTCGTCTATGTGGAGCCTGCCCGCCGTATCGACGATAACGGTGTCATAGCCGTACTGTTTAGCGTATTCGACGCCCTCTTTGGCTATCTTGACGGGGTTGCCTTGCCCCTTTTCAAACACTTCTACGCCCGCTTTTTCGGCAACTATTTTGAGCTGATTTATCGCCGCCGGACGATATACGTCGCATGCGACAAGAAGGGGTTTTTTACCTTGTTTTTTGAGGTATAAAGCAAGCTTTCCGCAAAGCGTGGTCTTTCCTGCGCCTTGAAGGCCGCACATCATAATAGTCGTCGGGAGCGTCGAACTTACAATGAGCTTGCTGTTGGTGCTGCCCATAAGTTCGGTAAGCTCTTCGTTGACTATCTTGATAACTTGCTGCGTTGGGCTTAAACTTTTAAGTATCTCTTGCCCGACGGCTTTTTCGCTGACCTTATTTATAAAGTCCTTAGCGACCTGAATGTTTACGTCGGCTTCGAGGAGTGCTATCCTTACCTCTCTCATCGCCTGTTTTATTTCAAGCTCGGTAAGCCTGCCGTGCTTTGTCATCTTGGAAAAGATGTGATTAAGTTTTTCCGATAAGCCTTGAAATACAGCCATCAACTATCTCCCAAAATCTTCTTTATCTCGTTTCCGATCTGTTTGTTTTCATCGGAAAGCCCCTCTATAAGTCGATAAACGGCAATTTTCTTTCTGTAAAGCCCCAACTTTTCCTCTAAGGAAACAAGCTGTTTTTTTACTGCGGAAACGCTGTCGAACGCACTTTGCCGAGAAACGCCCTTTATCTCCGCTATCTCTCCGAGCGAGAGATCCAGCCCGAAATACATCTCGAAAACGGAGCGCTGATTTTCCGTCAAGAGCTGCGAATACTCTTCATAGAGATAATTGTAATAAACCTCTTCCTCTACAGACATATCCGACCTCTGAAAGAAAAACTGTAAGGCTTTTAAACCTTACAGTTTACATTATATAACATAACTTATATTCTGTCAAGTATTTTTACCTGACAACGGAATATTTTTTAAAAAATCCCGTCTATAAAGCCGTCTTTGTCGAAAAGCTCGATATCGTCGATCTTTTCGCCCGTGCCGACGAATACGACCGGCACTTGCAATTCATTGCAGAGCGAAACTATAAAGCCGCCCTTTGCCGTTCCGTCGAGCTTGGTGAGGATAATTCCGTCTATCCCGACCGCCTCGTCGAACACCTCGACTTGCGAGAGTGCGTTCTGCCCCGTCGTTGCGTCGAGCGCTATAAACTTATAGAAATTGCCTTCGGGGAATTCCCTTTCGACAACTCTCGACATCTTTTTAAGCTCTTCCATGAGGTTAGATTTGGTGTGAAGTCTGCCGGCGGTGTCGATTATCAAAACGTCGGTGTGTTTCGCTTTTACGGAAGATATTGCGTCGAAAACGACAGCCGAGGGATCGCTTCCTTCCGACGAACGGACTATCCTCACCTTGGCTCTGTCCGCCCACACTTCGAGCTGGTCCGCCGCCGCCGCTCTGAACGTGTCCGCCGCCGCAATCGTTACGCTCTTGCCCTTCGAGGCATAGTAAGCCGCAATTTTGCCGATAGAAGTAGTCTTTCCGACGCCGTTCACGCCGATGACCATTATGACGGCGGGATACACGATCTCTACGTCGTCAGCCATATCGAGGCAATCTTTAAGCTCTCTTTTAAGCTCCGAAACGACGTAATCTCTGTCTTTGACTCTCTCTTCGATCATCTTATCCCTTAAATTATCCACTATCTCCATTGAGGTGGAAACGGATATATCGGAAGAGATGAGAAGTTCTTCGAGGTCGTCGTAAAACTCCTCGCCTATCTTATCCCTTGAAAACAGCAAGCGGAGTTTTTCGCTAATGCCGTCCTTTGTCTTTTTGAGTGCGGAAAATAATTTGCCGAATAAACCCATATCAAGCTCCTAATGTATCTACTACGTCTGCAAGTTTGACGGAAACTATCTTCGAAACGCCTTTCTCGGGCATCGTTACGCCGTAAAGGGCGTCGCCGAGTTCCATCGTTACCTTTTTATGCGTAATTACGATGAACTGCGTCTCTTTGGAGAACTGCTTTAAATATCTCGCAAATCTCTCTACGTTTGCGTCGTCGAGCGCCGCCTCTATCTCGTCCAATACGACGAACGGCATCGGGCGAAGCCTTAAAATAGCAAACAATATGGCTATCGCCGTAAGCGACATCTCGCCGCCCGAGAGGAGAGATATTTTCTGCAATTTCTTTCCCGGCGGCTCGGCGACTATTTCGACGCCCTGTTCGAGCGGATCTTGTCCGTCCATAAGCGGCTCCAACACGAGATCCGCCGTTCCGCCGCCGAACAATTCCTTGAATATCCTCGTGAAGTTCTGCCTTATCTTGGCAAAACCGTCCGCAAACGCAACGCTCATCTTCTCGGTGAGCTGTTTTACTTCGGTATTGAGATCTGCCTCGGCTTTAAGAAGGTCGTCACGCTGAACGACGTATTCCTGATACCTCTCGTTGAGGTCGGTAAACTGCTCTATAGCTTCGGGGTTGATGCTACCGAGCCCGCTTATCCTCTTCCTCAACCTCGCTATCTCGACAGCCGAAACGGAAGTGTCGTAATTTTCGTCGATGAGGGGAAGAGCCGATTCGTAAGTAATGGAATATTCTTCCCACACTCTCTGCTGCATATATTCGAGGTCGCTGTCCACTTTGGTGAGCGCAACTTCCTCTCTGTGCTTTCTGTCGGTGAGCTTGGAAATAGCCGATTGCGCCATCTCTCTGTTCAATTCGTCTTGCTTTACTTTCTCGGCTAAAACGAGTTTGTCGTCCTCGAGCTTTGTCCTCTTCTCCTTCAAAATTGCGAGGTATTCCCTCTCGCTGTCGGTAAGAGAAACCTTCTCTATTTCCTCAACAAGTTTGTTTATAAGTTCGTTATTCGACGAAATGGTCTTTCTGTTGCCCTCTATCGTTTCCCTGAACTTTTCGTTTTCGCCTTCAAGACGGGTTATCTCTTCCGTCAACGCACGCTTTGACGCATTGAGTTCGGTAACCCTGTTTCTCGCCTCGGCAACCTTCTCGGTAAGCTCGTCCTTTTGCTTTTTGAGCTTGTCGAGTTCGGCTTGACTTTGGTCGACTTCGGAAG
>CACXDQ010000073.1 GCA_902766475.1 uncultured Eubacteriales bacterium | reverse complement strand
CTCATTAAGCTGCCGACTGTGCCTGCGCCCAATTTCCACTGCGCATACAGCGGCGCACTGTAAAGAGCGCTTAAAATCACGTCCGCTCCGTCTTTCGCCCTCGACCCGTAGAAGCCGCCGAGCGGAACGGTCATTACCTTGTTTTTCTGACCTTCTACGCTCTCGCTTTCAATGCCGCTCAAAACGTTTGAAAGGGGGTTTTCTATAACGGGGTTAAACTCTTCCTCAACGTACTCGTGCACCTCTCTCGCTCTGAAGTTAGTCTGCATCCACTCGATGAGCTGAGTAGAAAGGTTGTTTATAGCTCTCGCTCCGTCGACCGCATAGAAATAGCCGTCGCTTAAATCTGTCGCCCTCTTCATATCGGTTGCGACCTGCGAATTATCGCTTACGCCTATTGCGACGAGCGAGAACGTTATACCGTTATTTTTATAATAGTTTTCGATACTCTTTTCGTATCTCTCCATGTCGTTCGTGGAAGGTCTGCCGTCGGAGATTATGAGAATGTGCCTTCTGTCGACTTCGGGGCCGTTGATAAGCTCTATCGCCGCTCTGTCGATAGCCGGAGAGAATACCGTTCCGCCGCTACCACCTATTCCGTCAAGAGCTTCCAGAATTGTAGCTTCGTCATTTCTCGGTGTAAGGTTTAAAACTATATCCTGATGGTCGTCGAGCGTCATTATACCGACGTAATCTCTGCTGGTAAGACCGTACAGACAGTTTGCGGCGGCACGCTTTGCATAGTCGAGAAGCGTTCCGTCCGCACCCTCGAAAGAGGAACTCATTGAGCCGGAAACGTCGATTATTATCATTACCGCAATGGGCGGAGTGTATTTCTGAACTATCTCTACCGGTAAAAGCCGCCTTAAATAGACGCTGTCCAAAATATCGTTATAGCTGTAAGCGTGGGGGCTGCCCTCGCCGTCGTTGCCGCCGACGGTGAAAATTCCGCCGCCGCATACGTTTACATATTTGTAGAGCAAAAGCTCGTATCCGCTCGGAAGGTCTGAAAAAGCTATATTGTTCAAGATTATCTCGTCGAACATACAGAGGTCGTCAAGCGTTTTGGGAAGATTGTCGTTATCCGCTATGCCTACCGTCGTAACTTTAAACTTATTGCCGTCCGAAAGCACGCTTTCTATCTTCTTGGAAGCGTCCGTTTCGCTCTCTAAAATAAGAACGTTGTTGAACGTTTCGATATTGCAATAAGAATAGTATTCGTTATTGTCCGCAACGAGGTCTTTATTATTGGGCTTGAACTCCACTTTGAGTTTATGAAGCCCCTCGCCCTCGAACTTATGCGTAAACGCAAACGTGTTTGCGCCTTCCGTAAGCTCGACGAATTGCTCTTCTGCGGCGCTCGTCATATCGTTGTCGTAAAGCCTCAGATCGCCCACTTCGTTATAATTGCCGATGAGGTTTACCGTTATGCGGCAATCTGTATCGACGTCGATGTGATAATCGGGAAGCGCAATGCCGACGATCTGTATTTCGTCGCCTTCGTATGCCGAAGGTATTTCGGCAATATCTATCTTTATTCCGCCGGCGGCGATAGACCTCACGACGGACATCGCCTCGCCGTCGGTTTCCTTACCGTCGGTAACGAGAACAATTTTACCCGTCTGGGGGTTGGTAAACAAGTCTTTCGCAAAAGTGAGAGCGTCGGCAACGTTCGTTGCGGTGACGTCGGGAAGATTTGCGTTTTCGTATATGGAATACGGCGTTTCGGCATATCTGCCGAGCGGAACGGCAACTTCCTGATCGTAACCGAACGTAACAACGCCCAACGCATAACCGTCCGTCTGCGCCTGACTTAAAAGGGTGTTCACGAAGTTATCTCTGTCTTTGGCGGACTGATTTTCAGAGTCCGACATATCGACGACGAGAATTATTTCGTTCGATTCGTTAGGCGTTCTGTAATTGAACGTCATACCCGACAATACCAACGTCGAAAGGATCAAGACAAGTGCGTGAAGTACCATCGAAGTGATCCTCGTCCTGTTTCGTCTGTATCTCTTGGATAATCTGAAATATGGTATTAAAATTATCGCAATGGCGGGTATTATTAAAAGCAGCAGCCAAGGATAGGAAAAATCAATATGGAAATCCGTCATAATCTCTCCTCCTTAAATACTCTCCATCAAATGGAGTATCCATTCGATGAAAAGAAGTGCCACCAAACCTATCGCAAAGTACAGCAATAGGTCGTTTATCTGCGATCTCTCTTCCACAAAGCGGTAGGGAGAATTAAGCCCGTCGTCCTGCGCCCAGATATCACATTCTTCTTCCGGCATCTTGACGTAAACCGTTTCTTCCACGGTTTTACCGCCGAGATAGGTCGTCTGCGTAAGCGTGTAAGTGCCGACTATATCGAACTTGATCGTCGAGGGAAATTCCTCTATCGTCTTGTTCATCTTATAGCCCGAAACATTGAGGAATTCGCCCCTTGCGTTTACCGTCGTTTCCTCGCCCACCTCAAATACGTTTTTGGTGATCGTCATCGGGAAATAATAGTCTAAAATATTAGCAAAAAGAAGAGAAAACTCGTTAGTGAGCGCAAAGTTGGAATAGTGAAGGGAGAAAGCGAGTATGGCGACTTGTTCGTCCTTGTTGTTTTTGGCAAGGAAAACGGGGTCGTTGCCGTTACTCAATATGACGTCGTAAGAATCGTCGACGTCTGCGAGCCTCATCATCTGCGTTATCCACAAATGCTCTGCGTCAATGTCTTTAAGCAATGGCGAATCGATATTTTCAGCTGAAAGCGTCTGCCTTCTGCTGCCGTAATTAACGCCGTTTACCACTCTGTAACCGCCGTCCCTCGGAGAGCCTTGCGGATCGACGAGGAAAGTAACGCCGTCAGTCGGCAATTCTTCGGGAACGTAATGCTCGAAGATATAGAAATCGAAGCCGTCGAGGGCGTAGTCGGTAGTGCCTTGCTTTATCTCTTTATATTCGATATTCCACAAGCCTATATCCGAATAATACCTCTTTATTGCGCCGAGCGCACCTTGGAAGAAGGGATTGGGCAACAAGCTGAAATATTGAATTTTTATCGTCGGTCTTTCACCGCCGTAAATACTGAACGAATTATCGAGTTCGAGAGAGTCGTCAACGTCCAAAGACACGAGGATAGTTTTGAAGCTGTAAGCTCTCTTCGCCTCGTCTATCGGAACGTAAACTCTGCCTACGCCGTCTTTATCGCTCATCTCCTCGCCGTCCTCGCTCTTGACCTTGAACACAACGGTGAGAACCTGACCGTCCTCTATGTCCTGCACGGTCTCGTAAGAAAAGACGTTTTGAAGTATCGTGCCGTTAGGCCCTTGAACGTCGACCTTGATATTTACGCTCTCCGCTCTGCCGTAACAAGCGACGTCTACGGAAACGTAATAGAAGTTGTCCTCACGGGTAGCCTTGGCGTCTAAGATAGCGGCGTTCCATTCTTCCGACGGAGCCGTTACGTTTGCGAGAATAATATCGTCGGGAAGATAGCCGTAAGTCTTGTCGGTATAGACATATACCTTAGCTTCGGGGTTTAAAGCAAGAACTTGCTCAGACTTTGTGAGCGCCCCTTCGATATCCGAGCCGCCGTAACCCCAGACGTAAGTGTCGCCCGATATAATGTCTTTAAGGTCGGCACGCATTTCGTCCATTTCCGCCGCCGTACACCTCTTTCTGAAATACTCGGAGGTTTCGCCCGCATAGATAACGGACATATAGCCACCCTTTCTCTCAATATCATAGGAAAGATCGACTATTTCGTTTATCGCCCTTTCGAAGCGCATAGTGCCGTTGTCGTCGATCGTGCGCATGCTTGCGGAAGCGTCTAAAATGACGATCGCCTCATCCTCAAAAAGCTCCGTCTTTAAAAGCATGACGGGGCGGGACAAAATGAACGCCATTATAGCAAGTATCAATATCTGACAGATAATAATAAGTATATTCCTCAGCTTGTTGGTGGGAAGCCTGCGCTTTTTATAGCGCAAACTCATTTTCCACACAAAAGTAGAGGAAACGACTTTTTGCTGATAGTTGGGGCGTATTATATATATAATGATTAAAACGGCTATACCGATAAGCCCCAAAAGCCCTAACGGTACAAGTAAAGAAAATACGCTCATGACATAATACCCAGTTTAAGCAACTCGCCGAACAACACCTTTTCTATAGGCATATCCGTACTTACCGATACAAAGCCGACGTTGCGCCTTGAACAGAAGTCTTTAATCTCTGCCTTGAAATCTTTAAGCGCCTCGGCGTAGGCAAGCTGCATACTGCGAGTTATCCTAATTTTCATGTTTTTTGTATCCGAAAGGTCGACCGATTCGGAATCGATAAGATTGACACGTCCGTCGTAGGAAGGGTCTATTTCCTCGGGCGACATTATCTGAACGAGAAGGACTTGCCTGTGTTTATAACAGAGATAGTCGACAGCCTTCTTCCAGTTCGTTTCGGTAAAGAAATCGGAGATGATTATTGACAAGCCGTTGCCCGAGCTTGTATCCGGGCAGCTCGTCACGCACGATTCTATATCGGCCTCATCGTCGAATTCTACGTTTTCGAGTTTTGATACCTCTCTGAAAAATGCGTTTTTGCCGATGATGGTCTGCGTGGAATCGGACACGTTGCCCTTCATTATATTGAAGCTGAGTTTGTCCATGTTATGAACGGACAAAAATCCCATAGCGGCAGCCGCCGCAACCGCATAAGCCGCCTTCTTGGGATTGTCCTTGCCCATCGAGGCGGAACAGTCCAGAAAAATCTGGACTTTCATCTGCCTCTCATCGGTAAATAATTTCAGAAAGTATTTTTCAAAACGACTGTAAAGATTCCAGTCTATTCGACGTATGTCGTCGCCGAGCTGATATTCTCTGTAATCGGAAAACTCGACCGTCTGCCCGTAAGTGCTGACGAGGTGTTTGCCGCCGAAATAACCGAGAAGATCTTTTCTCAAATTCAACGCCAACGTCTCTAAACGACTGAAAAACTTGTCGTTTAAGTACGAAACTTTCATGTGTTACGCTCCATAGAGTAAAGATGATTATTTAGAGGGCTTAAAGGTTTTGGAAAGCTCGTCAAGTATCATCTTTATGACCATATCGGGCGTAATGCGCTCGGCAATAGCCTCGAAGTTCATCTTCAAACGGTGACGAAGAACGGGGTAAGCAAGCTCGTTTATGTCGGAATAAGCGACGTTGAATCTGCCCTTTATGAGAGCGAGAACCTTTGCCGCCGATATAAGTGCCTGACCTGCACGGGGGCTGGCGCCGACACGGACGTATTTCTTAGCCGCCTCCGTCGAACATTCGCTGTCGGGATGCGTTGCGGAAGTGAGCGTCATAGCGTATCTCATTACGTCCTCGGCAACGGGGATCTGATTTGCGGTAGCTCTCATTTGAAGGAGCTGTTCGCCGTTACAAACGGCGTCCGCAACCTCAGCCATAGTCTTTTGCGTCATGTTGACGATCTCCATAAGTTCGTCAAGGCTGGGGTTGGGAACTATGAGTTTAAACATGAAACGGTCCATCTGAGCCTCGGGAAGAGGATAGGTACCGTCCTGCTCTATCGGGTTTTGCGTAGCCAATACGAAGAAGGGCTCGTTGAGTTTTCTTGAAACGCCCATTACCGTAACGGTATGCTCCTGCATCGCCTCCAAAAGTGCCGACTGCGTTTTGGGCGTGGCACGGTTGATTTCGTCCGCTAAGATTATGTTGCTGAACACGGGGCCGGGCTGAAACTCGAATTTCGAATTTCCGTCGTCGCCCTTTACTATAATGTTAGTACCCGTAACGTCGGCGGGCATCAAGTCGGGCGTGAACTGGATACGGGCGAAGGGAAGGTCGAATACTCTTCCGAGCGACCTTACAAGACGTGTTTTTCCGACGCCCGGAACGCCTTCCAAAAGAACGTTACCGCCGGCTATCATGGCGATTATCGTCCCTTCTACGACGGGCTTTTGACCTATAACGTCCCTTCCGACCTGTTTGAAGATCTCGTTACACTGTTTGCTGAATTGTTCGATGTCCTTTTCGTTGACCATAGTTTTTCACCTTAATTTTAGTTTATGTTATTTTTTGATTTTTATCTTTCGATTGCGTCGAGATAATCTATCACGAGTTTCTTTCTGTCGGGATCGATCTCGCCGTCCTCGCCGAGCCTTTCGACTTCGTCGGTATAGGCTTGACGGTAATTTTCACCGCTATAATCGGTTTTGCCGTCGTAAACCTTCTCTTCTTCACCCGTGCGCTCGCCACCCGAACCGCCACCTTCTCCGCCGGGGCCACCGCTGCCTTCTTGCGGCGGCAAGTCGTCGGCGTTATCGTAAGCGTATTCGTCGTCTTCGCAACCCTCAACTTTTCTGAAAACGGCGACAAGCCTTACGTTTCTCTCGACATTCTCT
>CACXDQ010000072.1 GCA_902766475.1 uncultured Eubacteriales bacterium | reverse complement strand
TCGTTATTATGATAAAATTTCGGATGAAATAATAGTTCGATAAAGCTTGCCTATCGGTAGAGCGTTGTCATATACGATTATATTTGTTAAAGAGCAAATGAAAAAGCATGGAAAAGGTAATGGAGGAAAATAAAAATGAAAAAATTTAAGCCGATGAACTGTCCGATTTGCGGTGAAGTTTATTTTTCAGAGCCATTAGAAGACTTTAAGGAAGAAGAAATGGCAATGTATAACAACGGAGAAGCATATTGTCAACATTGTGGATGGGTTTATGATCTCGATCAAGCCGAAAATCCTACTCTTAAAGAAGGCTTTAACAAATTGTCATTGAACGAGTATAAAGAATGGTATGCAAATAAACTAAAAGAAAACCCCAATTATGATTATTTTGAAGAACATAGACCATCACCAATACCTCATAAATGTCCTGTTTGCGGAGAATATGAATTTGAAGATGAAAATTCACACGATATTTGTTCTATTTGTGGATGGGAAGATGAAGATTGTTACGATGGTGGTGGGGCGAATACTTTATCTTTAGAAGATGCAATCAGACTATTTAAGGCAAAGCGTTCTCAAAATCCTAAATACAAATGGATAAAAGATAAAAAATGAGGAATTGTGTAAAAAACAAATAAATTATATATTATCTGACAAAAAAAGAAAAATGTTATATTACTTTATCAGAAAACACTTGTAGCCCATAGAGGCGGAAGGCGAGGTTCGCCAGACAAGTGTTTTTTGTTTTAAAAGTATTATATTGATAATCATATAAAGAACGATAAACAAATTCGTATTGTGCATAAATACTTGTAAAAACACGTGGATTTTTGATTAGAAAAGGCGTGCGTTTTGTTCGCGATTTTGCAGGGTTGGTTAGAATTTTGGTTAGAAAAAACGTGATTTTAGGGATTTTTATGGCTAAATCAAGTTCGATTTGAATTAGGGTAATTTTTGAGCTTTTGGCTCGAAAAAACTGTTTAGAAGTGTTTAGAAATGCGGTTTCTAAAACTGTCCGAAAAATATGGAAACAAAAAAATGTCAGGTATTTCCTGACATTTTTGGCGCGCCATAGGGGGTTCGAACCTCTAGCCTTCGGTTCCGTAGACCGACGCTCTATCCAGTTGGGCTAATGGCGCAAATAATATTAAGTTGTGTAATTAAGTTATGTAATATTGTCAAAGCAATCGTCGAAAGTAACTTAATTACCTTTAATTGCCTATAAAGTATATTATTTTTTTCGTGTTTTGTCAAATGTTTTTCATATCATTCGGCTATTTTTTTGAGCGATTTTTATTTTTGAGCTTAATGTCCTTTACATCACTTGACTTTTTTATGATAAAGTGTTATCTTAATTATTGTTGAATTACTTTCAGCTAACATTTTTCTATATGAGGTGTAGATGATGAAAAACTGTATTTTGTATAACCCCAACGCCAACAATGGCAAGTGTAAAGAAGTTGCGGAACAATTTGCCGCAAACCTTAAAGGCGGCGAAAACAAACTTTGCGACATAACGAAGATAGGAACGTATAAAGACTTTTTTGCCGGTTTAGACGCTGAAACGGCGGTAATAATCTGTGGCGGCGACGGCACTTTAAACCGCTTTGTGAACGAAACGGCGGGCTTAAATTACGCCAACAAAATTTATTATTACCCCATGGGCAGCGGAAACGATTTTTGGAGAGACGTCGAGCATACCGACGACGAGCCGCTCGAAATGGCGAAATACTTGACCGATCTTCCCGAAGTTATCGTAAAGGGCAAGACGTACAAGTTCTTGAATAACGTCGGTTTCGGAATTGACGGCTATTGCTGTGAAGTAGGCGATAAACTCAAAGAAACTTCCGACAAGCCCATAAATTACACGGGCATTGCGATAAAGGGGCTTTTGTTCCATTACAAAAAGACAAATGCGACCGTAATCGTCGACGGCGTTAAGCACGAATATAAGAACGTATGGCTCGCTCCGACCATGAACGGCAGATATTACGGCGGAGGAATGATGCCCACGCCCGACCAAAACAGGCTCGGCGACGGCACTCTTTCCGTTATGATTTACCATTGTTGGGGTAAATTAAAGGCATTGATGGCATTCCCGTCGATCTTTAAGGGTGAACACGTCAAAAAGACAGGTATGGTCGAAGTGCTTACGGGCAGAGAAATAACCGTTAAATTCGACGGACCGAGAGCGGTGCAGATAGACGGCGAAACGATTTTGGGCGTAACGGAATATTCCGCAAAAGCCGTCAAAAACGCCGCAATTGACCTCGCCGCCGCTACAGAGGCTTGATAGATGATAGTTCTTTGGATAGTTCTGTCGATAATCGGCGGAATTTTGGGCTTATTTATCCTCTATCTTCTGTTTACGATCGTCTGTTCGGCGTTCGTCGGCAAGAAAGAATACGATAAAAACAGCCGTTTTTACAGATTTTTGCTTAATTCGTGGACGCTCATAGCGTTTGGTATTTTGAGGATCAAGCTCGACGTCAAAGGAATGGAAAAGATGCCCGAAAGCGGAAGATTTTTGCTTGTTTCCAATCACAGGTCGAAGTTCGATCCGATAGTTTCGTGGTGGGCGTTCAGAAAATACGACCTTGCGTTCTTATCCAAGAAAGAGAATTTCGGCGTTCCGTTCTTCGGAAACATCATCAGAAAGTGCTGTTTTATGGCTATAGACCGTGAAAATGCGAGAAACGCACTCATGACCATAAAGCGCTCCGCAGAGCTTATGAAGGCGAATGAGGTTTCCATAGGCGTTTATCCGGAGGGAACGAGAAGTCAGAGCGACGAGATGCTTCCGTTTCATGACGGTGTGTTTAAAATAGCCAAGATGGCGGACGCACCCGTTGCCGTCGTGGCTCTGAAAGGCACGGACGAAGTTCACAAGAATTTTCCGAAGAGGGGGACTCGCATATATATCGACGTTGTGGAAGTTATTCCGAGAGAAACGGTTGCGGCGTCAACTTCGCACGATTTGAGTAAGATAGCGAGAGAAGCGCTTGAAAAAGGCTATAACAATATATAAACCGCAAAACTTGGGCGGAAGAAAACGAAATTTCGTTTTCTTCCGCCTTTTTTAAAACTTTAAGAAAACTTTAACTTAAAATTAAGGTTTAATTAAGGTTGGGGGGATATAATAAAGCCATAAATAAAACAAAAACGGAGGAAACAAAAATGAAAAAATTCCTTGTAAGTATTTTAGCGGCGGCATTGATGCTCGGCGCAGCGGCTTGCGGATCGAACGATACGACAAGCACGGAAAACACCCCACCGACTCCGCCGACGGGCGAGAGCGGCGGTCAGTTCGACAATCTCGGAGGCGGCGGAACGGGCACGATTGCCGAAGCTAAGGACACGACCGAAGTCGAGCAGACGATTGCGGCGGCTGTAATCGACCTTGCCGATCTTTCGGCACAGACGGATATTTCTGGCGCAACCGAGATAGCCGCAACGGATGAAGCCGTTACCATTACCGAGGCGGGAAATTACGTCTTGACGGGCAACTATACCGCCGGCGTTACGGTTACCGTCGAAAACGGCGAAACGACGCATTTATTCCTTAAAAATGCAAATATCACTAACGAAAACGACATTGCGCTCTACAACTCTAACAAGAAATCGGCGCTTATCGTAACGGTAGTTGACGGAACTGAAAACACCGTATTTAATTCGGGCTTGACCGCCAAGGGCAAGACGGTGAACGCCGTCGAGGTAAAGGGCGAACTCATGATAAACGGAACGGGTAAACTTTCCGTTACGAGCGACAGCAAAAACGCCGTAAAAGTTTCCAAAGGTCTTAAAATCGTCGACGCAGAAATAGTTGTCGATTCGGCAAACCACGGCATTGCCGCAAACACGATAAACGCAAAAGACTGTACTATAACGGTCGCCAATGCGGCTAAAGACGGGCTTCAGGCGGAGTGCGACGACGAGGTTACGGAATTTACTTACGACGAGGGTTATATCTCTCTCGTAAACGTAAAATACACCTCTAACACCAAGGGCGACGGCATGCAGGCAGATACGTATCTGTATATCGGCGGCGGTGAATACGACATTACGACCGTCGGCGAGTGGGTTACGTATTCCACGGAAAATATTGCGACATACGAGCTGGAAACGGACGATTACCGTTGG
>CACXDQ010000071.1 GCA_902766475.1 uncultured Eubacteriales bacterium | reverse complement strand
TTCAAACACGTTTCGATAGCCTTTAAAAAGCAGGAACTCAACAACACTCTCGGCAAATACCTCTCCGATAAAGGCTACGTTCAGCTCAGGATAGCCGAAACGGAGAAATACGCCCACGTCACGTTTTTCTTCAACGGCGGCGTAGAAGCTCCCGAAAAGAACGAATACAGAGATCTCATTCCTTCCCCCAAGGTCGCCACTTACGATTTGAAGCCCGAAATGAGCGCATACGAGGTTACCGATAAGGTCTTAGAGGAGATAAATTCCGATAAATTCGACGTCATAATCTTGAATTACGCAAACTGCGACATGGTAGGGCATACGGGCGTTCTTGACGCCGCCGTAACCGCTGTAAAGACGGTCGAGGGCTGCATAGAGAAGATAACGAACGCCGTGCTCAAAAAGGGCGGCAGCTGCCTTATAACGGCAGACCACGGCAACGCCGACAAGATGATCGCAGACGACGGAACGCCGTTCACCGCCCACACGACGTACAGAGTGCCGTTTATCCTCGTTAGCGAGCAGTATAAGGGTAAAACTCTCCGTGATGGCGGTATTCTTGCGGATATCGCTCCAACCCTTTTGGAAGTCATGGGAGAGAGCATTCCCGAAGAAATGAGCGGAAAATCGTTAATAAATAAATAAAATCCCCTTAAAAACGCTTGTCATTTATAAATAAATGTGATATAATCATTATTGCATGGAAGTAAATGCGGTTATTTTAATACATCGGAGATAGATATTATGGTTAATTTATTGATGGAAAGTTGGGCTCTCCTCGAGGCGATATGTATTCCTTGCCTTATCTTGGGTGCGCTCAGCGCAATATTTCTCATAGTCGTCGTAATGATCCAGCCGAGCAATTCGAGCGGTATAAGCGCTCTCGGCGGTCAGCAGGAAACTTTCTACGGCAAAAACAAGGGCAAAACCTTGGAGAGCAAGCTCAGAAAGCTCACGGTTATAATGATGGCTGTCATGGCTGTGTTTATGATCACTTTCTGCGTAGTGGTTTTCCACTTTAACGGTTTTTAATAAAAAGCTATTCGGCGGCACTTATGAATAAGTGCCGCTTTTTTTATTTGTTTTTCTATGGATATTTTTTCGGTTATTAAAGAAAGGTTTATAAGCGGCGCTTACGTCGGCAGAAAAACGTCTTATATATATAACGATATAGGGGCGAAGTCAAAGTCGGAGAAAAAGTCTATCGATATGATTTTGAAAGACTTGGAGAAAAGCGGCGCAATAGTAAAGTCGGGCGACGGTTATTACCTTCCAGGCGATCTTGGGTTGATAAAGGGGATAGTGAGAAGTACTGAAAACGGCTATGCTTTTTTAAGCCCCGAAAAGGGCGGCGACGATATGTTTATTCCGCCCAAAAACCTATGCGGTGCAAACGATAAAGACGAGGTTTTGGCGGTCTTGGTCGAAGAGGGAAAAGGCGGTGAAAGCGACGTCGTTAAGGTCGTGAAGATAATAAAGAGGGGCATAAAAGATCTGTGCGGTACACTCGTCGGCGGAAGAGGCAATTATTTTATAGAGCCGGACAACACAAAATTTATAGGCAGAGTTAAAGTGATGGGCGGTACGCTCGGCGCCGACGTCGGCGATAAGGTTATGGCTACCATTGTTTCATACGACGAAAAGGGCAGAGCCGACGGCAGAATAATAAAGGTGATAGGCACGGGCGGCGAGCTTTTTACGGAAGAAAAATCTATACTTTTAAGTTACGATTATCCCGAAAATTTCCCATATAAAGTTTCAAAAGAAGCCGATAGTATAAACGAAAAAATCGACGATAATCAACTTATAGGCAGACTTAACCTTACCGATAGGCAAATAATCACGATAGACGGAGAACATTCGAGAGATTTTGACGACGCAGTGGAAGTCGAAATTCTCGAAAACGGAAACTACCTTTTGGGCGTCCATATAGCCGACGTGTCGGAATACGTCAAGGCGGGCAGCTTGCTCGATAAAGAGGCGCTTTCCCGCTCCACGAGCGTCTATTTTCCGGATATGGTGATACCTATGCTCCCCGAAAAGCTGTCAAACGGTATTTGTTCTTTAAACGAAGGCGCTATAAGGCTTACCCTCTCTTGCATAATGGAGATAGATAAAAGCGGAGATGTGGTAGATAAGAAAATTTGCAAGAGTTATATCAAGTCGGCTCACCGCATGACGTACACGCAAGTTCAAGCCATGCTCGACGGCGATAAAAAGACGCTTGAAAAGTATTCGGATATAGCCGATATGGTGCTTAAAATGGGCGAGCTTCAAAGCGTACTCACTTCAAGGCGCACTAAAAAGGGCAAGATCGATCTCGACGTTCCCGAAGCCGAAATTTCTGTGGACGGCGGCGAAGTAAGCGTCGACAAGAGGGGCAGTTTGCGGGCTTATAAAGTAATAGAAGAATTTATGGTTACCGCCAACGAGTGCGTTGCGGAATACGCATTTTTCTTGGACGTTCCGTTTATATATCGTGTTCACGACAAGCCGAAAGAGGAAACCGCAGAAAACTTCATCTCTTTTTTGAACGTTCTCGGAATAACCGTAAAATGGCGCGCGGAAAGCTGCCGTCCGAGCGATTTTTCGGCTGTTTTGGATAAGCTCGACGGATCGCCCTTAAAACCGCTCGTAAATAAAGTGATGCTCCGCTCGATGCAAAAGGCGGTTTACAGCCCCGACAACATAGGGCATTTCGGGCTTTCGAGCAAGTGCTATTGTCACTTCACTTCGCCTATAAGAAGATATCCCGACCTCGTCGTTCACAGGGTCATAAAAATGATAATAGACGGGCGAATAGGCGAGTTAAACGACTTATACAAGGGCTTTATCGAAAATGCGGCTCGTATTTCTTCCGAAAACGAGAGGAAGGCGGACGAGGCGGAGAGGGCTGTCGACGACCTCTATAAAGCGGAGTTTATGAGTAGAAATATCGGTGGCGAGTTCGACGCCGTGATAAGCGGCGTTACCGCAAACGGAATATATTCCGAACTTGAAAACACGGTAGAGGGCTTTACGCCAATAGCGTATTTGCCGAGAGCTAACTATACCTTCGACGCAAAAAACTATTGTCTGTATTCGAGAAAACGTAAGTTTAAGCTCGGCGACAAGGTGAGGGTGGGCGTTTTAGACGCCGACGTTTCGTCGAGGAAAGTCGAATTTATTATTTTGGGTAAAATAGATTGATATTTTACTTCGATTATGTTAAAATTGAGCTATGAAAGTTATTGCCGAAAACAGAGAAGCATATTTTGAATATTTTGTCGACGAGAAATACGAGGTCGGCATTTCTCTCGACGGGGGAGAAGTCAAGTCGATAAGGGCGGGCAACGTGTCGCTTAAAGACGTGTATTGTTCGGTGTATAACGGCGAGCTGTTTATCAAGGGCATGCACGTCGCCGTCTATGATAAAGGCGGTGCGTTCAACGTCAAAGACAGCCGAAGAGATCGCCGCCTTTTAATGCACAAATCTGAAATTAATCGACTTATAGGCAAGGTAAAGGAAAAGGGCTTTACCATCGTTCCATTAAAGCTTTACTTCAAGCAGTCGCTCATAAAGGTCGAGGTCGGGCTTTGCCGAGGCAAACACACCTACGACAAAAAGCAGAGCATTAAAGAGAGAGATTTAGACAGAGAAGCAAAGAGAGATATCAAAGATTATTCCTTTAAGAGGTGACGGATATGGAAAATAAACAAGTCGTCATAATCGGCGCCGGTCCTGCCGGGCTTTCGTGCGCATATGAACTTTTGAAAAAGGGCGGCGTTTCCGTAACCGTTTTGGAATGTGAAAACTTCGCAGGCGGCATTTCGAGAACGGTTGAATACCACGGCAATCATATCGACATAGGCGGTCATCGCTTTTTCACTAAAAACGATAGGGTAAATTCACTTTGGGAAGAGCTTATGCCCACTCAGGGTGCTCCCGCATACGACGATAAAATTCTCAAAAACGTAAAGCCTTACGAAGAGGGCGGTCCCGATCCCGAAAAGACGGACGAGGTAATGCTTATAAGAAACAGGGTATCGAGGATATATTTCAACAAGAAGTTTTTCGATTATCCGATTTCGTTAAAACCGTCTACATTTATCAACATGGGCTTCAAGCGTACAGTTCAGTCGGGCTTCGGTTATTTGAAGTCGGTCGTCTATAAGAGGGAAGAGAGATCTTTGGAAGATTTCTACGTAAACCGTTTCGGAAAGACGCTGTATAGGTTGTTTTTCGAGAGTTATACTCAAAAGCTTTGGGGCGTTCACCCGTCCGAACTTTCGGCGGACTGGGGTGCTCAGAGGGTAAAGGGGCTGTCGCTTAAAAAGGCTATATGGTCTGCGATAACTTCGCCTTTCAAGAAAAAACAAAGAGAGGTCGAAACCTCGCTTATAAATCAATTTCACTATCCCAAATTCGGACCGGGACAACTCTTTAAAAAGATGGCAGACGAGGTCGTGAAGATGGGCGGCAAGATAGAATACGGCAAGAAAGTCGATAAATTTATAAGGGGCGGGGACGGAAAGATATCCAAGGCTATTTGCGGCGATAAAGAGTATATAGCCGATTATTTCGTTTCGTCAATGCCCGTAAAAGACCTATTTACATCTCTCGGCGAAGGGCAGACTTCGCCCGAGGTTTACCGCATTGCTACCGAGCTTCCCTACCGTGATTTTATCACCGTCGGGTTGCTTTTGAACGGTTTGAAGATAAAGAATAAAACCAAGATAAAGACGCTCGGTAATATCGTTCCCGACAACTGGATATACGTTCAGGAAAGGGAAGTTTCGATGGGCAGAATACAGATATTCAACAACTGGTCGCCGTACATGGTGAACAAGCCTTCCGAAAACGTATGGATAGGGCTTGAATATTTCTGCTCCGAGGGCGACGATATGTGGAATTCTTCGGATAAAGACTTTATCGATATGGCTGTTTCCGAGCTTGTTAAAATGGGCATAATAGAGGGTAAAGAAAGCGTTCTTGATGCTACGAGGATAAAGGTCAGAAAGGCGTACCCGGCGTATTTCGGAACTTATAAAGACTTTGAAAAGGTACGAAAAGAGCTTGACGGAATAGAAAATCTGTTCTGTATAGGCAGAAACGGTCAGCACAGATACAACAATATGGATCATTCCATGCTCACGGGGCTCATTTCGGCGGACTATATTTTAAGCGGAAACACAGACAAGTCCGCACTTTGGAACGTAAATGCCGAAAAGCAGTATCACGAGGAAAATGGTGGAGAAAATGGCTGATTTTAAACCTCGACAATTTGATATATCCGAAAGGAGATCCAATTATAAAAGCGTGCTTATAAAGGCGCTTATCGCCGTTTTGGTGCTTGTTTTTATCTACCTTTCATACACGGTGATAAAGCCGCTCGACAATCTCGGCGGAACGAAAGACGGCGAGGTGGCGAAGATATTTTCGTGCGTGCTTTTATGCGTGCTTATTATCGCCTACGTCATATTGAGGATAAACAAAAAGACGAATTTCGAGGTCGATATTTGCTTTTTGCTTGCGGCGGCGTTTACAATAAGACTTATGTATATGCTCTATACGCCCTATAACGTAAGACAGTATGATACATTCGCAAGAAACAACAACGGGCATTTCGATTATGCGCTATACGTATATAAGAATTTCGCCCTTCCCACTCACGCATTTACCGAGCAGAATATATATCAATTTTATCATCCTCCGCTATATTACTTCGTATCTGCGGTGTGGATGAAGATATACAACGCAATTTGTTTTAATTCAAGCCTTATAGACAGCGAAATGGCGCTTTTCGGCTCGATGCAGATAATGTCGTGCTTCTTCACTTTCCTCATTTCCGTCTATTCCGTAAAGACGTTGAGGCTCTTGAATTTATCTAAAAAGGCGTTCTTCATCGCCGTTATATTCTGCATTTTCTTTCCGAGATTGATTCAGTTTTCGGGGCAGATAAACAACGACGTTCTCGCAACCCTTTTTATGGTTTTATCGACTTATAGGCTCATTAAATGGGCAAAACAGGGGCACGGCTGGCTCAATTTTATGCTCACGGCGCTGTATCTCGGCTTGGCTATGATGACAAAGCTGTCGGCTGTCATAATGTCGCTCGGCATGGCTGTGTATTTCCTCATAGAGCTTATAAGGAGCATAAGAAAAAAACAAGGCTCTGTCAAGCTTAAAACGCTCGTTTTGCAGTACGCTTGTTTCCTCTTGATATGCGCTCCGTTAGGGCTTTGGTTTCAGTTCTACGCCCATTACGTTTACGGAATTCCCTTTAATTTCGTATTCAGAAATTTAAATACAAATCTCTTCGTCGGCACGAGAGATTACGTTTTAAAGAGGTCGGATATATATAAAGTCGAGTCTTACGACGCAAAAAATTCGGGCATCATTTACACGAATAAATTCTACAACGTTTTAGTGAGGTTTATCTCTCCCGTCTATTTCCCCGATTACGAAGTCAATCTCTTTTGTAACTCATTCTATAACTATAATATCTTGACTTTTGCGCTCAAATCGGCTATTTTCGGTGAATTTTCTTACCCTTACGGGCGAGGCTTTGCCTTTCTCGCAATAGTTTTCGCATATCTCACTTGGTTTGCCGTCGTCGTATCGACGATAATAAATATGATAAGGCACAGAAAGATAAACGGTGAATTTTATCTTGCCGTGTATCTGTTCTTGTCGATTGTAATTTTTTATCTGTATCTGCAAGTGTCGATGCCTTACGGCTGTTCGATGGATTTCCGCTATATCACGGCGATAATATTGCCGCTCGGCATAATGCTCGGCAAAAATATCGACTGCGAGAGGGAGAGAAACACGAGAAATTCACGCTTTTTATCGCATGTTTTGACAGTGTGCGCCCTCGGCTTTATCGTAAGCTCCAACTTGTTCTATTTCACGGTGGCATAATTTATGAAGTCGGTTTTTAAAAAGGAAATAATACTAAACGCACTGTTTATCGCCATATTGTCGGCGCTTTCAATGCTCGTTGCAATAGGTATAAGCGGCGGCGACACGATAGAAATAACATATTCCGTCGGCAAAACGATAAAGCTCGATCTTCTTCTTGTCTTGCGCTGCGCTTTTGCGGCGATAATGTTCCCGGCGGCATATATTGCTTGTCTGTTTATTTTCAAACCGAGCGGAAATGCGCCGGCGGTCAGCCGAAAGAACGTGGTATTATTCTGTATTCTTGCGGTTTTCGGGGCGGCGGCTTATATCGCCATCGTGGTTTTAATGACTAATTTCGGAATTGCAACCCCGGTTTCGTTTTTGTTCGCTACGATTATAGACCTTGTGTATTTCTTGCTTGTTTTCAAGCTTTATTTTGAGGAAAAGACGTATTCTAACGCAATTTTTTGGGAGGTTTTCCGCTTTGCGATAGTGGGGCTTATCGCCGCCGTTTTTGATTTTTCGGCGTCTTTTGCGGTGCAGTTTGCGGCGTTTAAAAACGTCGAAGGGTGGTACGTTACGCTCGTCGCCACAGCTTGCGGTTTTCTCGTCGGCGTCGTTATAAACTATCTTCTCTCGACGTATATGGTATATAAAGCCGCCAAAAGCGATTTTTCAAAGAGTTTTAAAGGAATAGCGGTTTTCGTTGCGCTCTCCGTCGTCGGGCTTATGATAGGTATAGGCTTACAATATTTTCTCTACGATTTCCTCTGCGTTTCCGTTGGCGTAACGTTTTTGTCCTATCCCGTCGATTTCGTAATAAGAACGCTCGTAGTTATGGTCTACAATTACGTTTCGAGAAAGCTCGTTATTTACAGATAGAACAAAATTTTATTCAACCTAAAACGCTTGCGTTTTAAATTAAAAAGTATTAAAATATAATAAATACACGGGGATGCACCGGTTTCGACTGGGCGCGAAAGGTAAGGTATAAGCATAACGTAGGCGTCGGCTACGTAAAAACGACAAATTTAAATTTATCTGCAGACAATAATCGTCTTGCTTTCGCCGCTTAATTAAGGCGAATGTCCGGTATCGGTATCCCGCTTATCGGTATAGGGCATCATTTCTAAACGGGGAACGGTTTGGTTGTTTTTATTGCGGCAGTCAAACGGAATCAAGTAATATGCGATGCGAGAGCGCCCGCCTTTTGGCAGCTCGTATTTAAGCTTAAAAGAAGGCTAATTATGTAGAAGGCTTTATTGTTCGTATCCAACACAAGGGTTCAACTCCCTTCATCTCCACCACGTCGGAGCAAGGCTTTTTGTCAGCCGTCAGCACGAAGTGCAAACGGCAAGACTTTTCAGCCTGCTCCTCCTTTTCCCACAAATCTTTTGCTTCGCAAAAGCTTTGCGGGAGCCCTGAATATTTTTGGTGTCCTGTGCGTATTTCACACGCACAAGTTCACCATAACAAGCAAATACGCACCCTATATTGTAGGGCGAATGTCATTTGCAATCAATGTAAAACACCGCTTCGAGTGAGGCGGTGTTTTTCTTTATTAGTCAGTTTTTTTCTTGATTTTTTCAACAATCCAATCAAGCTCTTCTTAAAGGCAGGGCGTAAGCCTTGCCTTTTTTATACGTAATAACTATTAAAAATGCTAAAATAGTTTTACGTCAGCCTACATAGTTTAAATTCGGCTGAAAAGGAGAAAACACAAATGAAGTATGAAAAATGGTTGAATGAATGGCTTGAAAATTACGTCGAGCCTACGGCAAAATCGAGGACGATAAGAAGATATTCCGAAATCGTAAGTCAGCACGTCTTGCCGAGCTTGGGCAAATACGAATTGAAAGAACTTAATCCGCCGCTAATTCAATGTTTTATAACTAAGTTATTGAAAAACGGCAACTTAAAGACGGGCGAGGGGCTTGCGGTAAACTCCGTAAACGCAATAATAAGCGTAGTGCAAAACTCGCTTAAAGCGGCATACGACGTCGGGTATATCGAAAGCTACACGGCAAACAGAATTAAAAGACCTAAGCGGTGCGAGAGGGAAATAAATTGCTTTACGCCGAACGAGCAAAAGAGAATCGAAAAAGAAATAACGTGCGGAGATAATAAGCTTTTCGGCGTTATATTGTGCCTTTATTCCGGGCTTAGGATCGGGGAGCTGCTTGCCCTTAAATGGGA
>CACXDQ010000070.1 GCA_902766475.1 uncultured Eubacteriales bacterium | reverse complement strand
TCGGCGGATCTGTCGGTGCGATGGCTGCGCTTTTGGCGCTTGCAAGCGTTTGTATTTTAAAAAAGAAAGAAAATTGATATATCGGATAAAACGGGTTTTATAAAAAGCACAACGGACGAAACGGCGCCTTTTGCGTTTGCAAAAGGCGCCGTTTTATACTTGTTTTTATTGCGCTATCTCGACAGTTCTATCTCTATGAGCCTCACTTCGAGCGGCTCTAACGAGGCGGTGTACGTCATCGTGTTGTTCTCGATCTTTTCCTTTCTTACGTATAGTTTCGGCACGCTCACGCTCTTTAAATATTCCACGTCGTATGGCGTAAGGGGGAGAGCGCCCGTCCTTATCCATTCGTCGAAAGCCGAGCCGTAAGTCTGGTTGACTATCTGCTCCCTTATAATGCAATCGTCGGCTTTCAAGTCGCAAAGTTCGAGCGAAAGTTCCATTGTGCCGAGCTTATTAAAGGGCGTGTATCTCTCCGTAAACTGCATATCGAACGTTTCGCCCTGCGCAAACAGATGGTTGAAATGCTCGTAATTGTACGCTATGATCTGTATTTTCCTATGCGATTTAGTGATGAAATAGCCGTTTCCGCTCGCAATGAGCTTGTTGCCCAATCTGTTTATAAAGCGGAAAGTGTAGTAGTGCGGCTTTTTGATCCCGCCGTAGGTGTACAGCCCCAAACCGCCGTGGAATTGTTCTTTTGACGGCAGCGTTTCCTCTATCATGTCCGTCAATACCCAATACCCGAAACTGTCGAGCTTGTCGTAATTTTCCAATAGGTTTTTGGCGAGATAGCAAGATTTGAAACAGGTGTCGTTAAGCAGATTTCTGTGCGAAACGGTGAGATTCCATTCCGTGAGGTAGATGGGCAAATTGCCTATACCCCAACTCTCAAACATATTTTTGGTCTTTGTAATGCACTTTGCGAACGAGTTTTCGTCGAGATTGAGCCGTGAATGGAGAGGGTGCGCCGGTCGGTGTCCCTCGAAAGAATCGTCCGAAAAGTCGTTGTCGTAATAGTGAATGTTCATAAAGTCGGGAACGCAATCGTTCTGTCTGCACCATTCTATATATCGCTTGCACCACTGTTGATTTATATTGTAAGAAATTAAAAGCGAGGGGCTTCCGAAAACGAGGCGCTTGTCTATCGCCTTTACCGTTTCGTAAGTCGCCTTGTAGAGTTCGTAATACTCCTCGTCGTTTTTAAAGCCGAAGAGGTTGACGGAAGTGTCGGGTTCGTTCCAACAGCAAAACAGCCATTCTTTGACGGTGTGAAAGCCGTAGCGGTCGATGAGGTGTAGGGTGAGTGCGGCGACGAGGTCTTTCCACTTGCGCATGCTCTTGGGCATACTCAAAATAAACGGCGAATAGTAAGCCGATCTCTCGGGGTTTTGGGCAAGCGCCTTTGGCATGAACGAAAACTGCACGAGCGGTTTTAGTTTTATGGAAATAAGGAAATCGAAAACCTTGTCGATGTAGACGAAGCTGTATTTCGGGTTGCCGTTCTCGTCCTCAGAGTAGACGAGCATATCGTCGGACAAAAGCCCGTGGAATTTGATATATTCGTAACCTATCTCGCTCTGCAATTCGGTAAGCGTTTTCTGTACGTCGGCAAGCAATAACTCTTTCGCCCTCGCCACGGACGTGAATTTGCGGAACGTGTGTTTGAGCGGCACGCCCTGCACCGCAAGGCTTATCTTTTCCGAACTCACTATTTTGGGATCGGAATATTCTGCGTCTTTAACGGAACGGTCGCCGGGTTTCGGGAGATATTTCGTGAGAAGAGAGAGAGTGCCGTTCTTGTCGAGTTCGTCGTCGAAATCGTCTTGAGAGAGCGTGTCGGGGGCTTGGGGCGTGTTTTTTCGGTAAATGCTCGGCAACGTGTCGTATTTCGCCTTGAACGACGAAACGAACGCACGGGGGTTGGGATAGCCGTTGTCGAAGGCTATCTGCTCTATCGAACAATCGGTGTGCAGCAGTTGGTTTACGGCTCTTTCCAAGCGGAAATCGTTGTAATAGGTCTGGAAGTTCACGCCGAGATATCTCTTGAAAAACGAGGAGAGATAGGGCACGGAGAAGTGGTGCGCTTCGGCTATCTTGTTGAACGTCAAGCCCTCTTTGTAATGTTCTTCGACGTATTTTAAAATGGTGTTCAATCTCTCTATATACTTCACCGACTGTATCGACGCTTCGCCCGACTTGAAGTTTTTGGCGAGTTCGTACAGTACGGAATAGACTATCGAGCGGTTAAAGAGGTCGTTTTCGGGGAAATCGGAGCTGTTTGTCTTGACGAGCTGAGCTATTAGCCTCTTTATTTTGTTGAATTTGTTCTTGTTCGCCGTAGTCGTAGAGTTGAGGTCGAATACCGTCTTTTCGTCGAAGCCCTCTATTTTATGCGTGTCGATAAAGAGAGAGATGAGGGCGCACCCCTTTTCGCTCTTCAATTCCCTCACGTTGTCGTCGTTTATCAAAATGACGTCGTCCTCGGACATGTTCACGATCTTGTCGTTTACCACGACCGTGCAATCGCCCTTTAAAATGAGGATAATTTCAATTCCGCTATGCCATTTTGCGCTCAGTTCCGTAATGCGGTAACAGTATAGGCGCATGGGCAGATCTTCGTTGAACTTGATTATTTCCATTCTCTGTTGCATACCTTTTTTCTCCTTTAAAATATGATACAATAAAATAATGCATTTGTCAAGCGCAACTGTAAAATTTTAATTTTATAACGGTTATAAACCGCAAAAAGTTAATTTTTATATAAAAAACAGGTGTAAATTATTTTTTATTACCCGATAAAATTGTGAACGGAAATAAGTAAAAATAGCCGTTGAATGTATTTTAAAATAATAGTAAAATAGTTTTGCCGAAAAAGTTTTACGGCAAGAAAAGCAAGGGGTAAAGATCTATGCAAGCGGAAAGGCAAGTTATACTTCAAATAAAAGGTATGACAAAGACCTTCGGACCGGTAACTGCGCTTAAAGACGTCGATCTTACGCTGTATCGTGGCGACGTTTTGGGGCTTATCGGTGAAAACGGTTCGGGCAAGTCCACAATAACTTCGATAGCCGCCGGCATGCAAAAGCCGACCAAAGTCGAGAGTATGCAATATAAGGGCAAAGATTGGGCGCCCTCTTCCATGCTCGACGCACTTTCGGGCTGCGGCGAGGGGAAAGGTATAGGAATGATCGTGCAGGAAAGCGGCACGATCGCCGGCATATCTGTCGCCGAAAATATATTTTTGGGCGAGCTTGACAAATTCCGTGCTTGGCGCTTTAAAAACGGAAAGACGTTCGGCCCCGTAAATAAAAAGAAGATGTTAAAGGCGGCGGCGGACGCACTTTTATCTGTGGGCATAACGGATATAAACCCGTCCGCACCCATGGCCTCGCTCGACTTTCAGGCGAGAAAGCTCGTCGAGATAGCCAAAGTAATATTGAAAGACCCCGACGTCATCGTCATCGACGAAACGAGTACGGCGCTTGCGCACGACGGAAGGCAGATATTATATAACGTTATAAACAAGTTCAGAGGAACTGAAAAGGCGGTCATATTCATCTCCCACGACCTCGACGAGATAATGGAAGTTTGCGACACGCTCACCGTGCTTCGTGACGGAAATATTATAAAGACGTTCGAGAGAAAAGATTACGACGCCGACGAGATAAGAAAGGCGATGATAGGCAGAGAGCTTCAAGGCGATTATTATCGGAGCGATTTCGAGCCGTCGCACGGCGACGAAGTTGCCCTCGAATGTAAAGACCTCGTTTACGGCGACAGGGTAAAGGGCGTGAGCTTTACCCTTCATAAAGGCGAGATCCTCGGCATAGGCGGCTTGGCGCATTGCGGAATGCACACCCTCGGAAAAGTGTTGTTCGGTGCGCTCTCCCCGGACGGCGGAAGCGTTTCCGTATTTGACGGAGAAAAGAAAACAGCCGTCAAAAACGAAGCCGTCGCAATAAAACACGCCGTGGGCTACGTTTCAAAGGACAGAGATACCGAGTCGCTCGACTTACCTGCGAGCATTAAGGACAATATCGCCATCGCCGGAATGGATAAGTATGCGATAGGCAGATTCCTCATTTTAGACGGGCTTGAAAAGAAATACGTCGACGAGCAGATAAATTCGCTGTCTATAAAGTGTTCGGACAGAAATCAGCTCGTTCAACAGCTTTCGGGCGGAAATAAACAAAAGGTCGTTTTCGGAAAGTGGATAGGCTGCGGAAGCGAAACGCTCATTCTCGATTGCCCGACGAGGGGCGTCGATATCGGCGTTAAACAAGCCATGTATCACCTCATGACGAAACTCAAACAAGAGGGCAAGGCGATACTTCTCATTTCCGAAGAGATGCCGGAACTTATGGGTATGTCGGACAGAATACTCATTATGAAAGACGGCGAGATAAAGAAGGATTTTTCAAGAAGCAGAGAGCTGAGCGACGCCGACATAATCGGCTATATGATTTAACGGGGGCAAATATGGAAGAAATAAAGAGATCCGTTGCCGAAAAAGACGCTATTAAAAGGCATAAGATAAAAAATATAATAATCACTTTGCTCCCGCTCGTCGCACTCGGCATATTGTTTGCGGCGCTGTGTATCGTCGTCGGCATAAAGGAATATCGCTTGAAAAGATATATAGAGATAGTGTTCAATCAGGGCTTGGTGCTTGCGGTGGTTGCGACGGGCGCAATATTTATCTACACGCTCGGCTCGTTCGATATTTCGCTCGGTGCGTCAACGCTTTTCAGCGCAACGCTCGGCGTAATGGTCTACAATTCGACGCAAAGCCTGTTTTTGATGATACTCGTCATATTCGCCGTGGGCGTGGGCTGTTCGCTTTTAAGTTCGACGCTCGCCTCGGTGTTCAAATTGCCCGTTTTCGTAACGACGGTAGCCATGATGAGCGTTTTGTCGGCTATCTCCGCAACGATAATAACGACGAACGGCGGCGCTTTGGGCGGAATAAGTATTCCGAGTTCGGTCGTAAAGCCGCTCGATAACATGGGCTTTAAAATAGCCATGCTCTGCGT
>CACXDQ010000069.1 GCA_902766475.1 uncultured Eubacteriales bacterium | reverse complement strand
GTAGTCCTCAATGTCGCAGAGCGAGAAAAGGTGTCCGAAAGCCCACGTCACTATATAATCGGAATTTTCAAAATATCCGTTTTTCTTGTCCATTTTGCCGATACCGGCGACAATATTTCTCGCAAGGCTCGGCTTTTCCGCAATAATCGCAATCATTTCCATATAATTTTAACATTATATAAAATATAAGTCAACCGACGGGCGAAAAAAAGGTTTTAAAATTTTTTCAAAATGCCCGTAAAAACGTTTGACAAAGTTTTTTCTTAATGTTATACTCTTAGCGTAAATTAAATAAATTGCCGATATAAATTTGAACATGACGGCTCAAATGTTTCTACCGCACGCCGTAAAAGATGCGACTATTGGACAGATCGAAAAACTTAAAAGTCTTTTTAAGGTTTTTTGTTTTTCGTTAATGCGGCAAACAGGTTATTACCTGTTTTTTGTTTTTTTCAACTGTCTTGTGCGATTTGTGTCGGTAATATGGTTTTTATGAAAGCACTCGAAGAAAAGATCGCAAAAGAGGGGAAGATCTTCCCCGGAAATATCGTCAAGGTCAGCGGATTTTTAAATCACCGTATAGACGTTGACTTTATGATGCAAATGGGCGAGGAGATCTCCCGTCTTTTCTCGAACTGTAATATAAATAAAATTCTCACGATAGAAGCGTCCGGCATAGCCATAGCCGTATGCGCCGCTGCGCACATGCACGTCCCCGTGGTCTTTGCAAAAAAATCAAAGACAGCAAACGTCAAGAGCGACGTCTATTCTACCGAGATCAAGAGCTTCACTCACGGCAACACGTCCGAGGTAATAGTAAGTAAAGAATTCTTGTCGGCTGACGACAAGGTTTTGATAGTAGATGATTTTCTCGCCGAAGGAAACGCCATAAGAGGGCTTTCCGAGCTTGTAAAACAGGCGGGCGGTGAAGTTGTGGGCTGCGCCATAGCCATAGAAAAGGGCTTTCAGGGCGGCGGCGATAAATTGAGAAAAGAGGGTTTAAAGGTCGAGTCTCTCGCTATAATCGACGAGATGACCGACAATTCCATAAAGTTCCGGGCATAGTGTATGCTTGGAATTTTTTGTTGCTTTCGGCTTTGAGCCGACTAAATCAGGTGTAAATTTTTTACATAAATCAAATTGCCAAAAAGGCAAAGGAGAAATCTTATGAAGAAACTTTTAACCTTGTTGCTTTCGCTTACCCTTGCGATCGGCGTATTTGCTGCTTGCGGCGGCGACCCCGCAAATGAGTCTAACGAAGAAGCAAAACTTCTCGTCAAGACAAACGACGTTACCGTTTCCGAAGTCGTAAACACCGAAGGCGTTGATTACTCGAACGTCAAGATCGGTCTTATCACCCTTCACGGCGAATCTTCCACCTACGACAAAAACTTCATCGACGCAATGAAAGAAGCTTCTACGGAATTGGGCTTCCAGTACGTTCTCGTTACCGATATCCCCGAATCGGTAAAGTGTTCCGAAACTGCTGAAGACCTTATAAACAATCAGGGTTGTAACGTAATATTCGCAGATTCTTTCGGTCATGAAAACTTCTTGATGAACATTGCCGAAAAATATCCCAACGTTCAGTTCTGCCACGCTACGGGTACTTACGCTCATACCGAGGGCATCGCCAACTACCACAACGCTTTCGCTTCCATCTATGAAGGCAGATACGTTGCCGGTGTAGTTGCCGGTTTAAAGCTTGCCGAAATGTACAATGCCGGCGCTTTGAAAGATAAAAACTTCGACGCCGACGGCAACGTTAAAGTCGGTTATGTAGGCGCTTTCACCTATGCCGAAGTTATGTCCGGTTACACCTCTTGGTTCCTCGGCGTAAGAAACACTTTCGAATCTCTCGTTGAAAACAAATCTGTTTCTATGGAAGTTCAGTTCACCGGCTCTTGGTATGATGAAGATGCCGAGAAGAGCGCAGCCGAAACCCTTATAGCTAACGGTGCGGCTCTCATTTCTCAGCATGCCGACTCTATGGGCGCTCCTTCCGCTTGCGAAACTGCTAAAGTTCCCAACGTTTCCTACAACGGCAGCACGGTTGAATCTTGCCCCAACACCTTCCTTATTTCTTCGAGGATCGACTGGGCTCCT
>CACXDQ010000068.1 GCA_902766475.1 uncultured Eubacteriales bacterium | reverse complement strand
GGGAGTATTAGCAAAAAATTAAATTGTATTCAAAATTTTATGATAGTTTACCTACTAAAAATGAAAGAAGTTCTCCTACCGTCGGCTTTTCGTATTTTAACATATTGCCGCCGTACATCTCGTTCATTACGGAACTCAGTTTACCGCTTAAATACGAGCTGTTCACCATCTCTCTTATATCTTTCTCGACGGCAGCTTTCGATACGCCGTATTTTTCGGCAATCATAGGATAGAGTTTTGTCGTTAAACTTCTGAGTAAAGATTTATCAACGTAAGCGAGAGAAAATGCCTCGACAAAATAATTATAGCCCGTAAATTTCTGATACATGTTTACTTTTGCCATAAATGAGTAAAGCCCGTTCATGGCGCTCTGTTCTTTGGAAAACGAAATTCTGTCCTTTAAATATTTTATAAAGGACGTTACGTCGACGGTTTTATTAAATTCGCTGTTCTCTATTATATCGCAATAACCGTTCATGAGAAAAACTCTGAAAGAAACGATATTTCCGTTTAAACTCAACCTCATTTTGCCCGTCTTGTAAACGCTCGATAAGCTCGCCGCAAATATATTATGTAACACGCTTGCGTCCGTGTCGTCCTCAACGGCTATCACGTCGGTTTCCGTCTTTGAAAACAATTCTCTTGTTGCTTCTTCCTCGCCTATAACGAGTGAGCCGACCAAAACGCCGTTAACTTTAACGGCGTCGATAATTTTGCCGAATGTTTCGCTTTTCTTTATTATAATTGCCCTTTTCATTTTTCCTCCGTATTAAAATCGTCGAAAACCGTCGAAAACACATAATAAAAGCGCCGAAAATCAAGTCCGACGCATTTTATTTTCATTTGTGTTATTCGATAATCTCAACGTCTTCATCTTTTAAAAAGTCAGGTGTTTCCTCTTCGTCGATAGGTTTCATATCAAAATCGTCGCCATCGTCATCATCGCTCGTAGCGGCAATTTCATCGGTTGCGTTTTCGGCAGTATTATTTCCGAAATCAGCGTAATCGGGATCGTTAGCCTCATCGTATTCGTCTTTATGGAATAGATAAGTTTCGTTGCCGCCGTGAAGCGTTGTGATCTGCTCGATCAGCGTATCGTAATCGGGAAGTTCGTCCAATGACGCTATTTTAAATCTTTTCAAAAACTCGTCCGTCGTGCCGAAAAGCAGGGGTTTACCTATCGTATCCTTTCTTCCGACGACCTCTATCATATTCAGCCTTAAAAGGTTTTGAACGGCAAATTCGCTGTTTACGCCTCTGAGCTGCTCAATATCGAGCCTGGTTACGGGCTGTTTATATGCAACGATAGCGACAACTTCGAGCATGCTTCTCGAAAGTTCTCTCTCCTTAATGGGGTTCAATACGTTTGCGACGTCCTCTGCATATCTCTCGTTGGAACAAAATTGAAGTTTTTTATTGAAAACGAGAAGAGTTATTCCGCTTTCGGTTGCGTCATACTTGTTCTTTAACGTTTCCGCCGCTCGCATGACCTCGCTCTCCGTAACGCCTAATTTATCGGTAATATCCTGTATGGCGACCTCTTTGCCTGAGATAAACAAAATCGCCTCAATTATATTCGCTAAGGTCTCCAATTTCCTCACTCCTGTCTTCTCTTAGTGTAATCGTTATATCGCCGTAAGTTTCTTCTTGCGTAACGCTTAAATATTGAAGCTTCAAAAGCTCCAAAAGCGCCTGAAACGTGGTTATTATTTCAGTTCTCGTCGCATATTTGGAAAATAGCTCATAAAACGAACAAGTCTCCTTTTCGAGCATAAATTTTCTGATAAACGAAACCTTGTCCGCAACCGTAAATACTTCTTTCGGTATCTCTTTCTGTTCTTGATTTACCCTTCTTTCCAAGTCCGCACGGGATAAAAGAGCGGTAAAAGCTTTGATAAGCCCGTCCAAAGTAAAATCTTTATAAACAACTCTTACGTCGTTTGCCTTTTCGTCCGGCTCTTTATAGAATCTGTCAGTCGTTTCAATCTCTTTTAATTTTGCGCTTGCGTCCTTTAAGAGCTTGTATTCTTCAACTCTGCCCAAAAACTCTTCCGGAGAATTTTCGTCGTCGCCAAAAGGAATGTCAATATCTTCATCAACTGCCGGCAAAACGGCTTTCGCCTTCAATTCGACCAACGTAGCCGCCATGCTGAGATATTCGCTCTCGACGTCCATTTCAAGATCTACGGCATTGTTGACGTATTCGATAAACTGAGCGGTAACGTCGGAGACGAATATGTCCTTAATCGGAATCTCATTTCTGACCGTGAGATAGATAAGCAGATCCATCGGCCCTTCAAAGTTAGAAAGCTTCGTCGTATAATCTACTACCGACTCAAACTTAGGCGCTTTTGAGTAATAATCCACCACGGGGACGGTTGAAGTATCGTCGGATATTTCAGCCGAAAGTTCGGAGGGCATGATATTTTCTTCATCCGTCATACGATAAACAACCCCCAAAACTTAATTATCCAACCGGCAATATAATCTCTTATAAAGCCGATAATATCAAGCCATGCGATGCCCGTATAGTCCGCCGCAACACCCAAAAGCAAAATGCCGATAAGGATATAAAAACTGTATCTCATCAGCCAAAAATAGAACTTTCCCCTTCTCTTAGCCAAAGCGTCGTACAATCTGAAACCGTCGAGAGGATAGAGAGGCAAGAGATTGAACACCATCAAGCCGAGATTGAGATAGAACATAGAACTTAAAAAATAGTATAAAACGAGCTGTAAATATCTCGACGTGCCGGAAAAAGACAAGTATTTATAAGCGAGCATCATGAGCGGACAGAAGATAATTGCCAAGATAAGGTTTACCGTAACGCCCGCAATGGAAACCGTAACGCAGCCCAGCTTATAATTTCTGAAATTGTTGGGGTTTACGGGTACGGGTTTAGCCCAACCGAACCTCACGAGGATCATCATCAAAAGCCCCAACATATCGAAGTGAGCAAACGGGTTTAAAGTGTATCTCCCCGAATATTTAGGCGTCATATCCCCGTTTTTAACGGCGACGAATGCGTGTGCGAATTCATGGCAAGGCAAGCTCACCAAGACCGCAAGGAAAGACGCAAAATATATTATTATTCTGACAACGACAGATTCAAAATTCATTTTTTGACCAATTGCAATAAATAATAACTATATTATATATTATTTATGGAAATTTTGCAAGGGTTTGCAACTATTTTTTATTTATCCTGAGTTTTTATTTCGTCGATTTTTATCGTTGCAAATTCTTTTATATCAAGACACTTTCCGCAGTTGTCGCAAATCTTGAATGGGTCAAGGTCGCAAAGTTCGCACTCGCCGCAACCGATACATTCTCTGTCGTATAAAACGCACTGTTCTTTTTCTTTATTTTTCATAGTAATTACATTATACTATCTTTTTTTTAAAATTTCAACAAAATAATATGAACAAATGTTTGATTTTTGTAAAAAAATATGTTAAAATATAATACAGAAGAACCATAGAGGTAAATTATGGCACACGTTGAAGAAAAATTAAACGACATGATCGTTTTTATCGAGCAGTACACAGACAATTTCGGCTACCCGCCTTCCGTTCGTGAAATGTGCGAAAAACTCAGCATAAAATCGACGGCAACTTGTCAATATTATCTTAATAAACTAGTCGACAGAGGCATAATAGCAAAATCACAGAGCAACGCCAAACGCTCCATATCGCTTATTAAGAGCAAAAAGACGAACTATATATCCGTTCCCGTTATAGGTACGGTTACCGCCGGCACGCCTATATTTGCATACGAAAATTTAGAGGAATACTGTCCTCTCCCCGCCGAATTCGGCTCTGACGACGACACGTTTATGCTGAAAGTAAAGGGCGAAAGCATGATCGAAGCAGGCATATATAACGGCGACAGGATAATCGTCAAAAAGCAGGATACGGCGCAAAACGGCGAAATAGTCGTTGCGTATTTTGACGAATCGGCAACCGTCAAGAGGTTTTACAAAAAAGACGGGAAAAT
>CACXDQ010000067.1 GCA_902766475.1 uncultured Eubacteriales bacterium | reverse complement strand
GGCTGCAAACGTCATTGCTCTTTTGCCAAAACAAAAGAGCAAGACAAATAAGCCTTGCTCCGACGTGGTGGAGATAAGGGGATTCGAACCCCTGGCCTTTTGAATGCCATTCAAACGCGCTACCAACTGCGCCATACCCCCGTTGGTATGTATTATATTACCATATCCGCCGACTTTTGTCAACGATTATTTTATATTTTTTGCCCTTTTTAGTTAAATTTTTTCGTTTCCGTTGATTTTTCTTTATCTTTATATTATAATATATCTATGAAATATTTCATGGCGGCACTCTTTATATATCTTCTCATAATCAATTTATCTTCATTTTTGCTGTACGGCATAGACAAATCGAAAGCCGTGAGGGGAAGGCGGCGCATACCCGAAAAGACGCTTATCGGCTCTTCGCTTTTGGGCGGAGCGTTTTTAGGCTACCTCTCAATGTTTGTGTTTCGCCACAAGACAAGGCATTGGTATTTTCATTTTTTTAATATATTGGGTATAATAATTTATTCCGCTTTGATAGCTCTTTTTATATTTTTTATAAAAAATACTTAAATATTTGCGAAAAGGGCGTAAAAACGCTTGCAATATTGACAAAATTATGATAAAATCGAAAAAGACTTCGAGCGGTCCTCCGACATAGGGTCGTGAACGCATCGTAATAATGGAGGTACAAGTCATGAACATTATTGAGCAGATCGAAAAAGAAAATCTCAAAGCAAGCGTTCCCTCTTTCGCTGTCGGTGATACCGTAAGAGTATCCGTAAAAGTTATCGAAGGCAGCAAGGAAAGAATACAGGTATTTGAGGGCATCGTTATCGCCAAGAAAAACGGCGGTATCAGAGAGACGTTTACCGTCAGAAGGCTTTCCTACGGCATCGGCGTTGAAAGGACGTTCCCCGTTCATTCTCCCAAGGTAGCCGATATAAAGGTAGTAAGAAGAGGTAGAGTAAGAAGAGCTAAGCTCTATTATTTGAGAGATCTTACCGGTAAAGCCGCTAAAGTCGAGGAAATTCTCTAAGATGATTTCCAAGACGATTTTATAAATATCGATCGTCATTTGACTTGACCCACGCAAGATAATTGCGTGGGTATTTTTCTGCCTTTTTTTGCTTTTCATAATATATATATAATGAAAAGTGTGTAAAAACAACGTAAAAATTGTTTACAAAAAAAATTTTTAGGTGTATATTAGATAAGTAATAATCTGTAAAGTAGGTTTACCGCAATGAAAAAATTCAACTATACCTTTGCAATAACCGCCACGCTTCTCGCAATATTTTTCGTGCTTACCGCCGCTTTTGCGGTGGGCGACGTCGTTTCGCCTAAAAGCTATTGGCTTTCTCAGATAAAGAGGGAAAGCACGAGCGGCGCTGTTTTATACGCCGAACAGACGATAGATCTGAACAGGCGTTTACCCAAAAAAGACGAACAGACGGGCGAGGAGAGCGACGTCGCTTTTCCCGTCGGGCGTGTCTACGTCTTTATCGGCAAGGCTTACGAAACTTCTGCGGACGGAAAGATAAAGATATTTTTCGACTTCAAGACCGATTCCGTCTATACTTCCGAAACGGCGGCGAGGATAGTCGAGAAAGACATACCCGTCAGCGGCTCGAATTGTCAATACCGCTGGTATAAAGTTTACGACGCAACGGAAGAGGGCGAAAGCGGAATATCGTATAGCAGAGTAAAGATACGCACCCCCGATATATTCGACTTTTACGAGGTCGTGTTTACCGACGTGGACGGAAGAATAATGAAGGCTACGGGCGTTACGGGCGACAAGCTCGTCGACGAACAATATACCTTTAAAGACAGCGATTATAGAGCTTACGTTTTATCTTCTTACGAAACGGCGGAGCTTGCCGCCGTCGACGGCTTTTTGAGCGGAACGGGCATTTGGGGAAGCGCACCCCTTTCGACCGTTTTAAATTCCGTAGGCGTGCTTATCTTCGGCAAGAACACGTTCGGGATAAGGATAATGAGCATGATAGCGGCGTTTGTCGCCCTTTTACTTCTCTATTCCCTCGCCGAAAAGCTCTTTTCAAGCGGCTTGGCGGCGGCGATTTCCGTCGGCGTTGCGCTCTTCGGCGGGACGGCGCTGTTTGCCGCGAGTTCCGCAAGCGGCGCTTTCGGGCTTTTGTTTATGATACTTGCCTATAACTTCGCCGTAAAATTTTATATAGACGACTATAACTATAAGCGCATCCGCTATGCGGCTTACAACATACTTTTAACGGGGCTTTTCCTCGGTCTTGCGGTTTCGTCGGGAAGCTATTATCTTCTTGCCGCCGTCGGAATTATTGCGATATGGATAATTTCGATATTAAAGGCATATAAGAAATACAAGGCTGACGAAAAGGCTGCCGTCGGGCTCGGCAAGGAAGAAGTTTACGTCGAATGGCGAAAGAGGGTGTATAACTTCGCATGGCTTATGGCTGTCGCAGT
>CACXDQ010000066.1 GCA_902766475.1 uncultured Eubacteriales bacterium | reverse complement strand
CATCGGCAAAACCTTTGATTTTGTGCCCGAAGAGGTCGAGGACGGCTATACAGTCGGCTATACCGGAAACTATATCAGGGTGTACACCGAAGAAAAATTTGAAAGAAAAATATATAAAGTAACGCTGACGAAACCGTTTAAAGACGGGGCGCTGGCTACAAGGAGTAAATAAAATGGAAAACTGTCTTTTTTGTAAATTCGTAAACAGAGAATATAAGACGGATATTGTCTTTGAAAACGATGATTTCATTATGTTTAAAGATATAAACCCCGTTGCGAAAAATCATTTTCTTGCCGTGCCGAAGCGCCATTTCAAGTACCTTGCGGAAATGACCGAGGATGACGCAAATATGCTCGGCAGAATAATGAAGAAGATTTCAGAGCTTAAAGATCTTTTGGGGCTTGAAAACGGCTACCGCCTCGTGATAAATCAAGGCGACGACGCAGGGCAGACCGTGCCGCACCTTCACATTCACGTTCTGTCGGGGCAGAAGATGGAATGGCACCCGGCGTAAAAAAATAAAAAATTGATTTTAAGCTATGCTAAAACGCTTGACAATAATTTTTACGTTTGCTATAATTTAAAAGCATTGTGACAAAGGGCCTACGGCAAAGGAGGGTTGTGGATGTCTACTATCAGAGTTGGTGAAAATGAATCGTTGGATAATGCTCTTCGCAGATTCAAGAGAAAATGTTCGAGAGACGGCATAATCGGTGATTTGCGCCGTAAAGAACATTATGAAAAGCCTTCCGTAAGACGTAAGAAGAAGGCTGAGGCAGCTAAGAAGAGAAGCATTAAAGGCTAATTTATATTCGTTTTTTTTACACCCGATGAAATATCGGGTGTATTTTTTTTATTTCAAATAAGGAGAATAGTTATGCAAGCGGCAAAGAGTATCAAATCGGCGGCAAAAGAAGCCAAACAACGCTTAAAATCAAAGTTTTGGGAAGAGTACAAGAAGGAAGTCGACAGCGGAGTTAAGCTCGCAAAAGAAGAGGGGATCGCACAATCGGGCGTCGTAAAGTATTTCAAGGATATAGCGGTGAGGAACGTTCGGGGTACGGACTATGAAAACGAGGTATTTTACGAGGAAGTAAAGACGATGCTCGATAAATACGGCAAGCCGTCCGACGCCCTCGACAGGCTTATGGACAAGCCCCTTTTCTATTCGCTTTCATACACCCAAAGAGAATGTTATCTCTTCAAACTTTCCGAAAAGTATCAAAAAGCGATAGAGCGCTATGACAGAGAGCGCAAAATAGAGCTAAAACTTGGAAAAAATAAAAAATCATAGTAAAATAGTTGACATTTCGTGCTTTTTTCTGTATAATTCATATTAAATTATTATTTGAAGGCATCTTTATGCCTTTAAAGAGGAGAAAAACATGAAAATTGGCAAATTATTGAAAATTTTTGCAGCGGGGTTAACCGCCTTTTCGGCGCTCTTTATAGCGTCGTCATGCGGCGGAGAGATAGAAAATGAATTAGGTGTGCAGCTTGCGGCGCCGACAAATTTAAGAGTGGAAGACGAATATGTGGTTTGGGATGAGGTTGACGGGGCGGACGGTTATCATGTTGAGATAAACAACGCCGTTTACTTAACCGAAACAAATAAATTAGACATTTTGGAAATAACTACCGAGATGTATGAATATGAAATTTCAGTTAAAGCAATCGGCGATGGCAAATCTCTATATGACAGCTATTTTTCCGAGGTTTATTGCTATAATTTAGAAACCGACCCTAATGAGGTCTTTTCTTTTGAAAGAGTTTATAATAACGGGGTTAGTGAATATAAATTAAGTGTGTCCGACAATGAAAAGATGAAGGGAAAAATAGTTATCCCCGAGTATGGTCCTGACGAGAAAAGCCCCGTTACCGAGATTTCCGGCTTTCAAAATTGTGCCGATATAACCGCCGTCGTTATGGGTGACAGCGTTAAAAAAATGGGAAAAAGGTGTTTTGCCCGTTGCGTTAATTTGAGCAGATTGATCTTGTCTGACAACATAGAGGAAAT
>CACXDQ010000065.1 GCA_902766475.1 uncultured Eubacteriales bacterium | reverse complement strand
TCTGTAGGCGACAAGAAATATTTCAACAACAGAGGTAAGAGCCTTGCGCTCTTCACGATAGGCAGCGAAAACTTAGCCGAGGACGGCATAAGGATACTCGCCTCGCACATAGATTCGCCGAGGCTCGACATAAAGCAAAACCCCCTTTACGAGGACAGCGGAATGGCGTTTTTAAAAACGCATTATTACGGCGGAATAAAGAAATATCAGTGGACGGCGACTCCGCTTGCGTTGCACGGAACAGTCGTTTTGACGAACGGTAAATGCGTTGATATAGCTATCGGCGAGGACGAGAATGACCCCGTATTTTACGTCGACGATCTCCTTCCGCACCTTTCGAGAGAACAGGTTTCAAAGCCACTCGCTCAGGCAATAGACGGCGAAACGCTCAATATTTTGGTCGGCGGCAGACCTATGAAGGACGACGACGTTAAAGACAAGGTAAAACTCTCCGTTTTAAATAAGCTCAACGAGCTTTACGGAATGGTCGAAAACGACTTTTTGAGTGCGGAGCTTTCCGCAGTTCCGGCTTTCAAAGCGAGAGATATAGGCTTTGACAGGGCGCTTATAGGCGCATACGGTCACGACGACAGAGTTTGTTCTTATCCGGCGCTTACGGCGATTTGCGGCGAGCAGAGCGGTAAACACACCGTTTTGGTTATTCTTGCCGATAAAGAAGAGATAGGCAGCGAGGGAAATACGGGTATGCAGTGCGGCGTGTATGCCGATCTTATCGACATGATAGCTTCGGCTTTCAACTGTCCGTCCGCTTTGGTCAGAATGAACAGTAAGTGCCTTTCGGCAGACGTTACGGCGGGTTACGACCCCAACTTCCCGTCGGTTTTCGAGAAGAGAAATTCTTCCATCGTTTCTTACGGAACGGCGGTTTGCAAATTTACCGGCTCGGGCGGTAAGGGCGGCTCTAACGACGCAAGCGCCGAATTTATGGGCTTTATAAGAAAAACTTTCGCCGATAAGGACATCAACTGGCAGACGGCGGAACTCGGTAAGGTCGACGCCGGCGGCGGCGGAACGGTCGCTAAATACATAGCCAAAATGAACATAGATACCGTCGACATCGGCGTGCCCGTCATCTCGATGCACTCTCCCTACGAAGTGGTTTCAAAGGGCGATCTGTACAGTACCTATGAAGCTTTCATGGCTTTCGTAGACTGAGATGAGAAAAGGGAAGATAGATTTTACGTTATTTGACGAAATTTGCGGGGAAGTGTGCGATACACCCTCGTATGCGAGGTTGAAATATTACGTCGCTCACGCCGACGTTTCGGTGTTCTGTCATTCGGTAACGGTTGCCAAAAACTGTTACGTCTTTGCGCTGACAAAAAAAATAAAGTGCGACGTCCGTTCGCTCGTAAAGGGTGCGCTCCTTCACGATTATTTTCTGTATGATTGGCATCATCTTCCCAAATTTTCATTCCACGGTTTTCGCCACGCCAAGGTCGCATGTGAAAATGCAAGTAGAGATTTCGGGCTGAACGAAAAAGAGAAAAACATTGTATTATCGCATATGTTTCCTTTAAATTTGAGAAGTTTTCCGAAATGCAGAGAGGCGTGGATAGTAACGCTGATGGACAAAAAGTGCGCTTTAAAAGAAGTGTTTAGAATAAAGGAAAAACAATTATGAACGTTAAAGAGAGATTTTTGAAATACGTTTCTTATGAAACGACTTCCGACGAGGACAGCCCGTCAGTACCGAGTACCGAAGGACAAAACGTATTGCTTAAAGTATTGTTCGACGAACTTAAAGAATTGGGTCTTTCGCCCGAAATGAACGTCGGCTACGTTACGGCGGTGATACCGGCAAACGTCGAGGGCTGTAAAAAAGTTGCGTTTCTCGCTCACGTCGACACTTCGTCTGCGGTCAGCGGAAAGGATATTAAGCCTCAACTTATAAAATATAATGGCGGAGATATCGTCCTTAACGGCGGAACGGTGATTTCCGTAAAGGATAACCCCGTTCTCGAAAGCTATATCGGCGAGGAGATAATTACTTCCGACGGAACGACTCTTTTGGGTGCCGACGATAAGGCGGGCGTCGCCGAGATAATGGACGCCGTTGAAAAACTTTTGAAAAGCGATATTAAGCACGGCGAGATACACGTCGCTTTCACTTGCGACGAAGAAATAGGAAGGGGCACCGATACGTTCGACGTAAAAAAATTCGGCGCCGATTTCGGTTACACGATAGACGGCGGGCTATTGGGCGAGATAGAATACGAAAATTTCAATGCCGCTTCCGCCGTTTTGACGGTGAACGGGAAGAGCATTCACCCCGGCAGCGCTAAAAATAAGATGAAAAACGCAGTCGATTTATTCTGTGAATTCCATTCTATGCTTCCCGTTGCGATGCGCCCCGTCCATACAGAGGGCTACGAGGGTTTTTATATGGGCGAAGAGGTAAAAGGCTCAGTCGAAAACCTCGTATGCAAATATATCATAAGAGATCACGACAAGGCAAAATTCGAAGATAAAAAGGCGTTTTTTGTTTCGGTTGTCAAATTTTTAAACGAAAAATACGGAGAAAACACTTTCGTTGCGGAAATAAAGGACAGCTATTACAATATGGCTGAAATAATAGCGGATAACTTCCACCTTATAAAGTCCGCGGAAAAGGCTATGGAGATGGCGGGCATTGCGCCTTGCATTATCCCGATAAGAGGGGGAACGGACGGCGCTCACCTCTCATACGAGGGGCTTCCATGCCCCAATCTCTCTACCGGCGGAATGAATTTCCACGGAAGAATGGAATGTATTCCGTCGTTTGCCCTCGAAAAGATGTCCGAGGTGATTTTAAACATTATTTCTATATATAGCGAAAAGTAATACAATGAGTTTGCTTGAAGGGATAAAGACGCCTTCCGACCTCAAAAAACTGTCCGTCGAATCGCTTTGCGGCGTTGCGGAAGAGCTAAGGGAGAGGATAATAGGCGTTGTTGACAAAAACGGCGGTCATCTGTCGTCAAATCTCGGAGCCGTAGACGTTATCTTGGCGCTTTATTATGTGTTTGATTTTCCGAAGGATAAACTTATCTTCGACGTCGGGCATCAGGCTTATGCGCACAAGATATTGGGCGGCAGAAACGACGTGTTCGATACGATAAGAAAAAGCGGAGGGTTAAGCGGTTTCCCAAACATTTTTGAGAGCGAATACGACAGTTTTTGCGTCGGACACGCAGGAAATTCAATTTCGGCGGGGCTCGGTTACTGCAATGCGAGAGATACGTTGAAGCAAGACTATTACGTCATAGATTTTGTCGGCGACGCATCGCTTTTTAACGGCGAAAACCTCGAGGCGATAACTTCAAACGACAAAAAACCCAACAAATTCATTATTATATTGAACGATAACGGAATGTCCATATCGAAAAACAACAACGGTATGTACAAATTCGTGTCTAAGATGACGACAAGAAAATCTTACGGCGCATTCATGAGGTTTGCGAGCGTAACGCTCGGCAGGCTTTTTATAGGCAGAGCGCTCAAAAAGTTCAAAAACTTCATTAAATTCAACATGAACAGAACGACCGTCATCGAGGCTGTCGGGCTGAAATATCTCGGCATATTCGACGGGCACAATATAAAAGAGCTTGTCAGAATATTCAATGACGTTAAAAATGCAGACGAAGCAGTTCTTTTGCATTTAAAGACAATAAAGGGCAAGGGTATGCCCGAAGCGGAGAATAAATCCGATTATTATCACGGCGTGGGAAGAAACTTATTGCAGGGCGGAAATACCTTTTCTCAAGCCGTCGGAGAAAAACTCTGCGACGTTGCGGCAAGCGACGAGAGAATAGTCGCACTATGCGCCGCTATGAAGGACGGAACAGGGCTTAATAAGTTTTCGGAACTTTTTCCGAACAGATTTTACGACGTCGGCATAGCGGAAGAGCATGCCGTTACGCTTGCAGCCGGTATGGCGCTCGGAGGGCTTCGCCCGTTCGTCTGCATATATTCGACGTTTTTACAAAGGGCATACGACCAGATCATGCAGGACGTTTGCATGCAGAAATTGCCCGTTATATTTATGGTAGACAGAGCGGGGGCGGTCGGCTCTGACGGAGCTACGCACCAGGGGCTGTTCGACATTACATATCTTAGGTCAATACCCAATTTAAACGTTTTTGCGCCCAAGGACGCCGAAGAACTTAAAATAACGATAGATCATTGTCTTTCTCTCTCTTTGCCGTGCGCTATAAGATACCCGAACGGCCACTACGAAAATGCGGCTGTTCATACGCCTTTTTCAGCGTCGCTTTGGGAGGGTGAAACGAATTCGGACAACGTTATTTTAGCCGTCGGACCGAGAATGAACGAGCTTGCATGGAAAGTGAGCGAAAAATGCGTTGGAAAAGTTTGCGTCGTAAACGCCCGTTCGATAAAGCCGCTCGACGAAAAACTGCTCGATAAAATCGCAAATAAAAACATTATAACTCTCGAAGAAAACGTGCTAAGCGGCGGATTTGGAAGCGCCGTTATGGAATATTACGCCTTACACGGGTTATCGCCGAGGATAAAGGCGTTTGCTTATCCGGACGAATTTATTCCGCACGGAACGCAGTCAGAACAGATGGGGCTTGCAGGCATAACGACGGATAAAATTATCGACGCACTGATTTAAAAATTGCGCTTTTAACGAAAATTTTTTTATTTTTTTTCGTTAAAGGCGTTTTTTTTGTTTATCAAAGTATTGACATTATCGCAAATATATTGTAAAATATATATTAGTATAAGTTGATTTTGAGTTATTCGATTTTAGCTTTTTACATCAAATTTTATCGGGAGGTTCATTATGAACGCACATTTGAACTCCCTGCTTGTGTCCGGACTGGAGATCGGCTTGATCGTAGGATTAGCCGCTCTGACCGTGGTTGCTGTAATTGTAGGCGTATTATGTTTTAAAGTCGGTAAGAAAAAAGCCGAAAAAAACAGAGCCGATAAGATCGGTTCCGTAGAACGTGAAATAGCCCAGATGAAAGAGGAAGCC
>CACXDQ010000064.1 GCA_902766475.1 uncultured Eubacteriales bacterium | reverse complement strand
CAGAAAGCTTCGTGCGAACGGAAATATAATGCTTTGGGTGGCATGCCGTGAAATGAGCGCCGAGCTTTTCGGAAGAAAGCTCAAAGTCATTGCGCCCGACGAAAGCAGTTACGGGGCGGTAACTAAGCCCGACAATCTCACTCCGCTTATAAACACGGTGAAGAGCGTTGGCGATTACGACGTCGAGATCGTAAGGCAGAATGAGGAAGAGAAGATAGATTTTTTCGATCGTGACGTAAAGGAAGTTGAAAACACTTTCGGAAAAGTCGCAAAAATAAAGGAATAATATTAAATTATAAGGAGATATAATTATGGCAGGATACAGAGGTGGCTTCGGCGGTTTCGGCGGAGGCGGACAGATGCAACAGCTTATGAAACAGGCTCAGGAGATGCAAAAACAGATGCAGAAGGCTCAGGAAGAGCTTGAAGAGGCGGAGATAGAGGGCGAGAGCGGTAGCGGACTCGTCAAAGTTGTCGTGAACGGCAAAAAGGTCGTTAAAAGCGTAACTATTGCGCCTTCCGCTGTTGATCCCGACGACGTTGAAATGCTCGAAGATCTCATCGTTGCGGCACTCAACAATGCATACGAGGCTGCTGATAAACTCTATCAGGAAAAAATGGGCGGTTTCGGCGGAGCTGCAGGGCTTCTTTAAAAAATGAACGTCTTTATCGAGCCGATCGGCAAATTAATAAATCAATTTACAAAGCTTCCGGGCGTCGGTGCAAAGACGGCGCAACGCTATGCCTATAAAGTTATCAATATGACGGAAGAGGACGCTGCGGAATTTGCGGAGAGCATTTTAAACGCAAAGCGGCTCGTGCATTATTGCAAGGTTTGCGGCAACTTCACCGATAAGGACGTCTGCGACGTGTGCGCAACGAGGGACAATTCCGTCATATGCGTTGTAAAAGAGCCTAAGGACGTGCTTGCGATGGAAAAGGCGCATGAGTTTAAGGGCGTGTATCACGTTCTGCACGGCACGATAAGCCCCATGGACGGCATTACGCCCAACGACATACGCATCAAAGAGCTTCTTGAAAGAATATCGCAAGGCGGCGTAAAAGAGGTAATAATGGCGACAAACCCCGACGTTGAGGGCGAGGCGACGGCAATGTATATCTCGTCGCTTTTAAAGCCGCTCGGAATTAAGGTTACGAGGCTTGCCCACGGCATACCTATCGGAAGCGAGCTTGAATACGCCGACGAAATAACAATTTCCCGTGCGCTTTTAGACAGAAAGGAACTTTGATTTTACAATGAAAATTAAATTTTTGGGAACAGCCGCTTACGAGGCTTTCCCGGCGATAGGGTGCAGCTGTGCCGCCTGCAAGAGGGCGTGGCAAAGCGGCGGAAGAAATCTTCGTTCGAGAACGCAGGCGCTTGTAAACGACGATCTTCTTATAGATTTTCCGGAAGATTCCGTCTGGCACTTTATGGCGAATAAGATCGATTACGACAAGATAAAAACTTGCCTTATCACTCACAGCCATTCCGATCATTTGAGCGAATACACTCTCGAAGCGTTAGGTCCTTCTTATACAAAGTCGGCAAGGGCGGATAAAATAGCGTTTTATGCCGCAAAAGCGGGCTATGAAAAGATAAACGACGTCGTTATGGGAACTCGCCTTAAAGAGAGGGCTGACGCCAATCTCGTAACGCCTTACGTTCCGTTTAATATAAACGGATATAACGTTTTGCCGGTAGCGGCAAAACACGACGAGAGCGCTTCCCCCGTCAATTACAGAATAGAAAAGGGCGGTAAGAGCATTTTCTATGGACACGACACGGGCTACCCGTTTGAGCAAACGTTCGACGCATTAAAAGCTAAGGGCAGGTTAGACCTCATCACGCTTGACTGTACGGGCGGCATTTTAAAGGGTTATAAAGATCATCATCTTTGCGCCGAAGTCGCAATGGAGATTTTCGACAGACTCAAACAAATGGGCGTGATCGACGATAAGACGGTAAAGGTGTTAAACCATTTTTCGCACAATGGGTTAGCCACTTACGACGATATGCTTGAAGAAGTGAAGGGCACGGACGTCGTTATTTCTTACGACGGAATGGAAATTGAATTTTAAAACAAATCAAAAGCTATCGATAAAGTGCGTGTCCCATAGGAATTTTTTAAACATTATAGAAGAGTAGCAAGTTTCTGCTACTCTTTTCATTTTTTCTTTGCAAAACACACTATCATAAATTAAGTTTTAAGTAAAGTGATATTGTTTGCATAGCAAACAGTTATATTTTTAGAGTAATTCTAAAAGTTATATTTTGACTT
>CACXDQ010000063.1 GCA_902766475.1 uncultured Eubacteriales bacterium | reverse complement strand
GGACGGGCTCGAACTCGTATTTGTCGAAAATCTCGGACAGAGTGCGGCGGGTACGGTCGTCGGTGCGGTCGCCTTCAAAAGCGCAAAAGAGAAAGCCGAAGAAACGCTCTCCGCATACGGGTTTACAAAAATTCCGTTCGGCGGCGACGTTACCGTAAACGAGCTTGAAAGACAAGCCGAGTGGCAGATAGAAAAGCTGAAAGCGGAGGACAAAAAGCTTTCGGGCAAGCTCTGCGGATATGCGCAAAAATCGAGAGATATGAAGCTATATGCCGATTATCTCGCATTTTGCGGAGAAAAGGCGGAAGCCGAAAGCAAGTTCGGCGTAACGAAAGCGGCGTTCGTAATGGAAGCTTACGTCCCCACCGAGGACAAGGAAAAAGTGCGTGCGGCGCTCAGCGAAATTTCGCCCGCCGTGTTCACGGAGTTTAAGAGCGTAAAGAGGGACGAGTTCGCCCCCACGCTCACCCACAACGGCAAGGTCGTGAGAAACTTCGAAACGGTTACCAACCTCTACTCCGCTCCCGCTTACGGAGCGCTCGATCCAAACGCCGTGATGTCCTTCTTCTTCTCGCTCTTTATGGGCGTTATAATGGCGGACTTCGGCTACGGGCTTTTGATGCTCGTCGGCGGATTTGTATTCGCTTCAAAGCAGAGAGAGGGCACTTCTTTAAACAGAATGGCGAAGATATTCGCTTACGGCGGAATTTTCGCAATGATAGTTGGCGCACTGTTCGACAGCTGGTTCGGTTACCCGCTGCTTAGAACGATATTCGGCGCCGGCTCTCCGTATAACAACTTCTACGACGCTCACCTCGACGCAATAAACGCCATGACTTCGGTTATGGGCGTGAACGTGCCGGCGATACTTCTCTGGTGTCTGGGCTTAGGCACGATACAGATAGCCGTGGGCTTGGTGCTTAAAGCCGTACAAGATTTCGGCAGAGGAAAAATCATAGAAGGTATCTGCGGCGGCCTTTTGTGGGCGATAGGTCTGTTTGCGTTCGTCGTCTGGGTATTCGGGATAGCCACAAAAAACGACGGGCTTGCCAACGTTTTCCTATATATAACGCTCGGCGGGATAGGCGGCGGCATACTCACCGCCGGAATAACCGAAAAGGGCTTCGGAAAGGTTACGAAGATATTTACGTCGGCTTACGGGCTTGTCAACTACGTTTCGGATATACTTAGCTACGCAAGGCTCTACGGGCTAATGCTTTCGGGCGCTAAGATAGCGGAGATATTCACCTACACGATAGCCGTAGGAATGTTGTTCCCGATGGGCGTATTCGGCGTGATATTCGGCGTTGTCGTGATAGTGGTCGGAAACCTCTTCAACCTCGCAATGAATCTCCTCGGCGCATACATACACGACGCAAGGCTTCAATACGTCGAGTTTTACGGAAAGTTCTTCGAGGGCGAGGGCGAACAGTTCAGACCTCTCGGCAGCAGCGCACAGAGGATATATTTCAAGTAAAAAGGGCGTTAATCGACCTATACCCTCACTTTTATACATTTACACAAGTTAAAAACGCAAAGTTTATTTGCGTAATAAAATCAGAAAATTTAAAATTAATTCGGAGGAATTAAAATCATGGACGGTCAAGTTATCGGCATCATCGGTCTGGCGCTCTGCGTCATCTTGTGCGGAGCAGGCTCCGCTTACGGGCTTTACAAGGCGGGCGCTTCCGCCGCAGGCGTTATTTCGGAAGATCCCAAAAAGTTCGCCAAAGTATTCGTTCTCGCACTTCTCCCGGCAACGCAGGGTATTTACGGCTTCGTTCTCGCCGTCGTCAAGGCGGGCACGCTTGCAAGCGCCGCAACTTTTGCACAGGGCTGGATAATCTTCGGTGAAGTTATTGCGCTCGGCATAACGGGTATGCTCTCGGCTATCTTGCAGGGCAAGACGGCTTCGGCTTGTATCTACGCCATCGGCAAAAACGACGAAGGCTCGGGAAAATATATTCTTTTCCCCGCAATGGTAGAGTTCTACGCAATACTTTCGCTCGTCTTGGGCTTGATGATCAACGTTTGATACATCTTTATATATTCAGAGGTTTAAAATGGCAGACGACAAAGTTACGGCTATCGTCGGCGGCATTATAGGCGAGGCGGAAGAAAAGGCGAAAAAGACGCTTGAAAACGCCGAAACCTACCGTGCCGAAAAGATAACGGAAGCCGAAAAACGAGCGGCTAAGATAAAAGAAGAGGGCATGGCGGCGGCAAAGACCGACGCCGAAAACCTCGTTTCACGCCGCCGCACGCTCGCCCGTATCGAAACGAGAAAGACGATGACCGAGGCGAAGCAGAAAGCCATAGACGGCGTTTACGAAAAGGCGGCTGAAAAATTATCGAAAATGGATAGAGAAAGCTATCTCTCATTCATAGAAAAGCTCGCCGTAAAGTACGCCGAAGAGGGCGAAACGATAGTTATTTCGGCTCTTTCTCCAATAGGCGAAGAAGAGGTCAAAGCTCTGCCCGTCGTAAAAGAAAGGTCGCTTTTTGTAAGAGGCGGCGGCAAATTCGGCGGCGGAATAGTCATCGAAGGTAAGGCTTGCGATAAAGATCTGAGCTTTGATTCTATCGTCGGCGGGCTTAAAGAAAGCACCGAGGCGGACGTGGCGATCTCTCTGTTTGGTCGGAGCGAATGATATGGCGATCAAGGATACGTCGTTTATAAACGGCATAGTAAAATCGAGAGAAAAATATCTCATTACGGGCGAAAAGTTCGCACGCATGGCGGACTCCGTTTCCGCAGACGAGGCGTTTTCTTTGCTAAGGGAAAACGGCTTCGGCGGAGAGGGAGAGTTTTGCTGTGCCGACTATGAAAAGCTCATAAACGGCGAACGGCAAAAACTTGAAAACTTCATAAGGGAATACTGCCCCGAAAAGCGCTTTGCGGATTGCGTGTTTTCCGAAAACGACTTCTTCAACGCCGAATGTGCCCTTCGCCTTCATTACGGCGCAGGCGATAAGGCGATGTTTAAGACTGAGGGAAACGTCCTTTTGTCCGAACTTACGGCATACGTTAAGGGTGAAAAAAGCTCCGTCCCGAGCCACATTTCAAAGGCGATAGACGAGGCGAAAAAGCTGTTTGACGAAAACGAGGCAACGGGCTTTAAGGTCGGCATGATCTTTTTGAGGGCTTATTACGCCTACGCTTTAAAGACCGCCGTAAAGGGCGCACAAAAAGACGGTGTGGTTTACGAGATCGACTGTAAAAACATCTCGACAGCCGTAAGGCAGATAGGCAGAGAAAGCGGCAAAAACGCAGATAACGGATATATAGACGGGGGTAAAATAGATTTAAGAGATTTAGAGGTAATAACTTCGGGCGACGAAAACGCCGTATTGAAGAAGTTTTCCTCGTCGGAATATTTGCCCCTTATCAAGCTCGCTTTGAAAGAAAAACTTTCGGGCAAACCGCTCGTAGAGTTCGAGAGGGAATGCGAGAGCTTCACCCTTAAAAAGCTCAAAGAGAGAAGATTCGAGACGGAAGGGCTTTTTCCCCTCCTACTCTATTACAATTATAAAATAAACGAACTGAAAAACGTGAGGATAGTCCTCGTCGGCAAGATAAGCGGCGCAGACAAGGAAGTTATCCGCACGAGGTTGAGGGAGTGTTATGCAGGGTAAAACGGCGATAATCGGCAACGGCGAAAGCGTGCTTGCATTCAAGGCGGGCGGCGTGGACGCATTTTCGGTAGACAGCCCGCAAGCGGCTAAGGAAACGCTGAGAAAGCTCGCCAAAAGCTACTCGGTAATATTCATTACGGACGATCTCGCAGAGGGGGTAACCGACCTCATTTCGAGATTCAACGAACAGCCGTATCCCATCGTCGTGCCCGTTCCGTCGGAAAAAGGTGCGGGAGATTTTGCGATAAACAGAATGAAAGAACAGATGGAAATGGCGCTCGGCGTAGACATACTGTTTAACAGAGAGGAAAAATAAATGGGTAAAATCGTTAAGGTATCAGGCCCGCTCATCGTCGCCGAAAACATGGCGGACGTCAGGATGTACGACGTCGTAAAAGTGGGTGAAAAACAACTTATAGGCGAGGTTATCGAGCTTAGGGGCGACAGAGCTTCAATTCAGGTCTACGAGGAAACCTCGGGGCTCGGCGTAGGCGACGAAGTAACTTCGGCGGGCTATGCGCTCTCGGTCGAGCTTGCCCCGGGACTTATAGAGGGCATCTTCGACGGAATTCAACGTCCGCTCGACAAGATCGTCAAAAGTTACGGCGACAGAATTACGAGGGGCATAAGGATAAACAATGTCGACCACGAAAAGACGTGGCACTTCGTTCCGACCAAAGCCGTCGGCGACGAGGTTACGGCGGGCGACGTTTTAGGCACCGTCGAAGAAACGTCTATCGTGCTTCATAAAATAATGGTGCCTTACGGCGTAAAGGGCAAGATAAAAGCCATTGCCGAGGGCGATTACAACATAGAACAGACCGTCGCTACGCTCGACGATAACGGCAAGGAAATACCCGTATGTATGTTGCAGCGCTGGCCGGTCAGAAAGGCAAGACCTTATAGGGAAAAGATGACGCCTTCTATGCCCATGGTTACGGGGCAAAGGGTAATAGACACCCTCTTCCCGATAGCGAAGGGCGGCGTTGCTGCCGTTCCCGGGCCTTTCGGAAGCGGAAAGACCGTCGTTCAACACCAGCTCGCAAAGTGGGCGGACGCACAGATAATCGTTTACGTCGGCTGCGGCGAACGCGGCAACGAGATGACGGACGTTTTGAACGAATTCCCCGAACTTAAAGACCCAAAGACGGGCGAGCCGCTCATGAAGAGAACGGTGCTTATCGCAAACACTTCGGATATGCCCGTCGCCGCCCGTGAAGCGTCTATATACACGGGCATAACGATAGCCGAATATTTCAGAGATATGGGTTACAGCGTCGCCATTATGGCGGACTCCACTTCCCGTTGGGCGGAAGCTCTCCGTGAGATGAGCGGAAGGCTTGAAGAGATGCCCGGCGACGAGGGCTACCCCGCTTACCTCTCTTCGAGGCTTGCGGAATTCTACGAGAGAGCGGGTATCGTAAAGGTACTCGGCAGCGAGGACAAAGTTGGCTCCGTTTCGGCGATAGGTGCGGTATCCCCTCCGGGCGGCGACCTCTCCGAGCCCGTTTCCCAAGCCACACTCCGTATAGTAAAGGTTTTCTGGGGGCTTTCGGCTCAACTCGCCTACAAGCGACACTTCCCGGCTATCGACTGGCTCATAAGCTATTCGCTCTACGCCGACAGAATGACGGAATGGTTCGACAAAAACGTCGGCGGCGATTTCATGCAGCTCCGTGCTTTTATAATGAATATCTTGCAGGAAGAGGCAAACCTCGACGAAATAGTAAGGCTCGTCGGCATGGACGCACTCTCCTATAAAGACAGAATGACTATGGAAACGGCTAAGATGGTCAGAGAGGACTATCTGCACCAGAACGCATTCCACGAAATAGATACCTATACGTCGATGTATAAGCAATACCGCATGCTCGGGCTGATAAAGAAATTCTACGACCTCGGCAACGAAGCCGTGGAAAATTACGCCGAACTCGACGATATTTTGAACTGCCCGGCAAAGGAACAGATAGGCAGGGCGAAATACACCGAGGAAAAGGACGTTGCGGAAAAATTCGACGAGATAGAAGCGGCGCTTACCGAGCAACTCAAAGCTCTTTCGGGAGGAGAGGACAATGTATAAGGAATATAAGACGATAAAGGAAGTCGTCGGACCGCTCATGCTCGTCGAGGGCGTAGAGGGCGTAAAGTACGACGAGCTTGTCGAGGTTACCGAACAAAGCGGAGCGATCCGTAGGGGCAAAGTGCTTGAAGTGAGGGGCGACAAGGCGGTAGTTCAGCTCTTCGAGAACACTCAGGGCTTGCAGATAACCACTTCCAAAGTCAGATTTTTGGGCAGAAGCCTTTCGCTCGCCGTATCGCAGGATATGCTCGGCAGAGTATTTGACGGAATGGGCAACCCCCGTGACGGCGGTGCGCCCGTAATACCCGAAAAGAGGCTCGACATCAACGGCGAGCCCATCAACCCCGCCGCAAGAGATTACCCCAACGAATTTATTCAGACGGGCATATCGGCTATCGACGGACTCAACACCCTCGTCAGAGGACAGAAACTCCCCGTATTTTCGATGAGCGGACTTCCCCACGCCGAGCTTGCCGCACAGATTGCAAGACAGGCTAAGGTAAGAAATTCCGACAGCAAATTCGCAGTCGTATTCGCCGCTATCGGCATAACTTACGAGGAAGCCGAATATTTCATCGACGATTTCAGAAAGACGGGCGCAATAGAGAGAACGGTGCTTTTCACCAACCTCGCAAACGATCCGGCGATAGAGCGTATCGCCACGCCGAGAATGGCGCTCACTTGCGCCGAATACCTCGCTTTCGAGTGCGGAATGCACGTCCTCGTCATTATGACGGACATAACCAACTACGCCGAAGC
>CACXDQ010000062.1 GCA_902766475.1 uncultured Eubacteriales bacterium | reverse complement strand
TCGCTGTCGGGAGTGATTTCGGCTTTGTCAACGCCGAGTTGTTCGCTTAAAAGCGATGCCACTTTTTCAAAAGTATCCATTTTTGCCTCCGTATATTTTTACGAATTTTTTATCAAATTTGACTTTTTACGTCATTTTTTTTAAATGATATAAGTTGAAGATTTTGCCTTTGCTAAATTAAGCTCGGCTTTCTTCTCCTCATAGCCCTTTCTGCCGAGAAGCGCATAGGTTGCGTTTTTGCCGTTTTCAACGCCCGGCTGATTATATGCGTCGATGTTCAAAAGCTCGCCCGCAAACGCCGTTTCATACTCGAAAAACGCAATGAGCTGACCTATCGTAAACGCATTTACTTCGGGAAGGAATATCGTTCTGTTCAATCTGCCCTTTACGGTAAGAGCGTATTCGGTAGCCGAGCGCTCCGCAGAGATGAGCTCGTTCATGGTGTGTCCCGAAAGGAAATGAACGTCGGGTATATCCTTGCACCCCTCGGGAATCTTGACTTCCGTTCTGTATTTATCCACCGCAAGGAAAGTTACCACCTTGTCGAACGGACCTTCGGTGTATAGCTGCACCTGGCTGTGCTGATCGGTTACGCCGAGCGCCTTAACGGGCGTTTGACCGGCGTTCACGATTCTGCTATCTCTGTCGATCTCCTTGCCGAGGCTCTCCGCCCAAAGCTGTGCGTACCAATCGGCAAAATATTTGAGGCTGTCGGCGTAAGGCATCATTACGGAAATGTTCTTGCCCTTTTTCATTGCGATATATTGAAGCATTGCGCTTATAAGGGCGGGGTTTTTGTTTATTACCGCACTTAAACACGACTTATCCATATAAGCCGCACCTGCGAGCAATTCCGTTAAATCGATGCCGAGAACGGCTGCGGGGAGAAGCCCGACGGGGCAAAGCTCCGAAAATCTTCCGCCTACGCCGTCGGGTATATAGAAAGTTTTGAAGCCCTCTTGTTTGGCGAGCTTAATGAGGTTGCCCTTCGTTTCGGAAGTCGTGCAGACGATATGTTCGGCGGCTTTATCTCCGAGCTTTTCCTTCAATATGTCGTAAATGATGAGATATTGCGTCATTGTCTCCGAAGTTGCACCGCTTTTCGTTATGACGTTGAAAACCGTTTCGGCGGGATCGACGACGTCTAAAAGAGCCGCCATTCTCTCGGGGTCGACGTTGTCCTCAACGTAAAACTTAGGTCCTTTTCTGTCCTTTCTCGGAAGGTCGTTATAGTGAAGGTGGCAGAGCGCCTGAAACACGGCGTAAGGACCGAGCGCACTTCCGCCGATACCCAAGACGACGAAATTCTTCGCCTTTTTCCTTATCGTCTGCGCCGTCGCCTTTATGTCTTTGACAACTTCGTTCTGATTGTAAGGAAGCTCCGTCCAGCCGAGCCAGCCCTTGCCCCTGTTTTCGATGACGTTGCCGAGCGCCTTTACGGCATACGGTTTCAAAGAGTTTATCTCTTTGGTCGTAATGCCCTCTTTTTCACCGACGTATTCGCTCATCATGTTGTTGTAGTCAAACCTTAAAGCCATGGATCTCTTCCAATCTCTTTTTAAACCTCTTTTACTCATAATTATCCCTTTTTGTGTTTATTATTTTAATTTGTATAATATTTCACGGAGATAGTCGAGGCTGTCTTTCAGCTCGCCGACTTCACCGTAATCATCCTTGTAAACCTCAATAAGCATATTGCCGTCAAAGCCTATGCCGATAAGCCTTTTAAAAAGCTCTTCAAAGTCGAATATGCCTTTCCCGGGGAGTCTTATCCTGCCGTTTTCGTCCACGTCGGATAGGTGGACGGTACAGAGATCTTTGCCCATTTCGTCTAAATAATCTCTGTAATCCATTCCGCTCAGCCTCGCTTGCTTGACGTCTAAAACCCCGCCGAGTTTTGGAGAAAATTTCTTTATTTCTCTGAAAAAACCAACTCTGTTATACGATGCCCATTCCACGTTTTCAAGACAAAGCCTTATGCCGTATTCTTCGGCGATATAAACGAGCCTGTCTATGCCTTTCCCGAACGCCTCGAAGTTGTCGGGAGATGTGTGCTTTTTTAATCTCCCCCTTGCGTGCATAGTGTAATACTTTGCGCACAAGGTCTTTCCGATAGATAAGACGTCTTTAAAAGTGTTATCGGCGACGTCTCTCGAACGCATGCTTTGAGAAAACAGCTCCGGCTCAAAATGAAACGTATAAGTATGCATCGAATTTACCTTCAAGCCGCCCAGCCTTGTTTTCAGCAACTCGCCGAACGGCGGAGCATATTCGGGGAAGGTGTTCAAGAACACTTCGCACACCTTCGCCCCCAAAGAATCGAGAATGGGAAGAGCGTCCTCGACGTAATTTCTCAGAAACAGCGAAGCCGTTGATATGCCAACTTCCATACTCACCTCGCCGTCTTGGAATAGCGAATGTTCGAGTTTTCAGCGTAAACCGTAACTTCGTCGCCGCTCGAAATGTTGCCGCAGATTATCTCTTCGGAAAGCATATCTTCAAGCATTCTCGAAATCGATCTCCGCAAATTTCTTGCTCCGTATTCTTCGCTGTAACCGTCTTTTATGACGGCGTCGACGGCGCTCGCCGCAACTTTCAGCTTGATATTTTGCGATAAAAGCCTGCGTTTTAAGCTCTCGATAAATATCGCCGCAACCCTTCCGCAATCTTCGTGCGAAAGGCGTTTAAATACTATTATATCGTCAATTCTGTTAAGTAATTCGGGCTTGAATTTTCTCTTCAAAGCCTCCGTTATCTTGTTTTTAATACTCTCTTCGTCCGCCGTTCCGACAAAGCCGAAAGACGGCGTTTGCATGGCTTCCGCCGCACCGACGTTGGACGTAAGTATGACGATAGTATTTCTGAAATCTATCAGTTTGCCCTTGTTGTCGGTAAGTTTGCCCTCGTCGAGAAGCCTTAATAATATATTGAATACTTCCGGATCCGCCTTTTCTATCTCGTCGAAAAGCACTACGGAATAGGGTTTTCTCCTCACCTTTTCCGTGAGCTGCCCCGCCTCTTCGTACCCGACGTACCCCGGGGGTGCGCCGATGAGCTTGTTTACCGAGCTTTTGTCCATATATTCGGACATATTTATCGTTATAAGTCCGTCTTTATCCTTGAAAACGACGTCCGCAAGAGCCTTTGCAAGCTCCGTTTTGCCGACGCCCGTCGGACCTACGAATATGAACGAACCGATAGGTCTGTTCGGATCTTTTACGTTTGCCCTCGCCCTCTTTATTGCCCGTGCGACGGCGCTTACCGCCATATCCTGACCTATAACTTTGCCGTGTAGATCGCTTTCGAGATTCATAAGGCTTTCGGCTTCGTTTTCGTTAATTCTGTAAACGGGTATGCCTCGCCATTCGGAAATAACTTCGGCTATCTCCTCTTCGCCTATCTCGGGATAAGCGTTGTTTTTGTATCTGACGTTCTTTCTGTCGAGCTCGGCAAGCTCGGCTTCTATCTTATAATATTCCTCTGTAAGCCGCTCGGCTTCCTCGTTATAGCCCTCTTCTCTCGCCCTGTCGATACGATTTCCGATACTTTTATACTTCGCCCTCGTATCGTCGTATTGCTGGGGAAGAGCGCTCACTTTAAGGCTTACTTTCGCCGCCGCCTCGTCTATAAGGTCGATAGCCTTATCGGGAAGCTTTCTGTCGCCGATATATCTTACGGACAAATTTACCGCCGCCTCTATCGCCTCGTTGGTGATTATTACCCTATGATGTTCCTCGTACTTTGAGCGAATACCCTTTAAAATGGTTATTGCGTCGCCGACCGAAGGCTCTTCGACGATTATTTGCTGAAAACGCCTGTCGAGGGCGGGGTCGGTTTCGATATATTTTCTGTACTCGTCCAACGTAGTTGCGCCGATAGTCTGCAAATCGCCCCGTGCAAGCATTGGCTTTAACATTTCCGCCATGTCCATCGAGCCGTCGCCCGAACTTCCGGCACCCATAATATTATGTATCTCGTCGATAAAAAGTATTATATCTCCGCTTTTTTCGACGTAGTTTATAGCCTTTTTAAATCTCTCTTCAAATTCGCCTCTGAATTTTGAGCCGGCGATAAGGCTTGAAAGGTCAAGTGCGAAAATGCGCTTG
>CACXDQ010000061.1 GCA_902766475.1 uncultured Eubacteriales bacterium | reverse complement strand
GGATACGGCGCAAAACGGCGAAATAGTCGTTGCGTATTTTGACGAATCGGCAACCGTCAAGAGGTTTTACAAAAAAGACGGGAAAATTATTCTCCACCCCGAAAACAGAACGATGACGGACATCGTTTTGGACGACGTTACTATTCTCGGCACGGTAAAGGGCTTACTCCGCAAGTTTTAAAACATACAATGGAATTTCTTTTTATTGACACGGAAAGTTGCACCGGAAGAGATAACGACGGCAGCTTATGCAGTTTCGGATACGCTATATGCGACGAAAATTTTAATTTGATAGAGCAACGGGATATTCTCTTTAACCCTTTGCCTTCACGGTTTGCAGTCGGTGACGTAAAACACGCAAAACAAACGGGTATAACGTTTGCCTATACAGTTGAGCAGTTCAGAAGTTCGCCGAGATTTTCGGAAAAATACGACGAGATAAAAAAGCTTTTTGAAAACCGCATCGTCGTCGGCTTTGCTATGATAAACGACGTTAAATACATAAACGACGCATGCAAAAAGTTTTCTTTGCCGATTATAAATTATAAGTTTTTAGACGTTCAGTTCGTATATAAACTAATTTATCCCGAAGAAACGGCGATAGGCTTAAAAACGCTTAATGAAAAATACGGAAACGTCTATAATGCCCACAGATCCGACGCCGACGCTCTCGCAACGGCTACACTTTTTAAAACGTTTTTAAACGAAAGCGGTTTTACACTTTCGTCCGTAATGGAAAAATACGGAATATACCTCGGGCAAAACGATGACGACGGGTATTTTTTAAATTATGCCGACGCAATTATCAAAGGCAAATTCGGCTTGAAAATAAGCAAAAAAGTTCAATCTGCCATATATTCCGATTTTGCCGATTCTCTCCCCCTCTCTTCAAATAAAACAACCGTTTGTTTTTCTCATAAAATCGAGAGAAAAGACGCCGATTATTTAAGGACGATGATCAACTTGTTATTAAACAACAAAATGGGATTTACGAGAGAAAGAGAAAATTGCTCTGTCTTTATCCACGAAAACGGAGAGGAAACAAAGAATCTTGCCGACGGTATAAAGTTAATGAAATTGAGCGATCTGGAAATCAAATTGGGCTACACGGAAAATATGAGCTTTAATGACGAAGCCTTTTTGTACGACTATTTTTCAAAAAAAATTTCAATATAAAAATAACGGGCAAGCCCGTTATTTTTTTTTGAAAAGCGCATTATTGCGCATTTTTATTTTCTTAAAAAATCTCCTTTATAAACCTTTATATCGGAAAAAATTTTCAGTTTTTGCTGAACGAGTTTTGCGTCCTCAACGGAGTTGCCGTCCATATCTTCCATTCTCTTTACGACGAAAGTTTCGTTAAAGCTTTCAGACGGCGACAAAATTTCAAGCGTATCACCGACCTTAAATCGATTTCTCATCTCGGCTATAAAAAAACCATCGTCGCAAGTTCCTTCGGTCACATTCGCAATAAACTGTCTTGTTCCTTCCGATTGAGAATTTTTATAATTTACCGTGTTTTCATTATCGCCTAAGAAATAAGCCGTCGTAAAAGCTCTATGGCTCGTCTTTAATAACTCATTATAATAAAAACCGTCTTTATCATAATCTTCCCCGACGTTATAGTATGCGTCGATAGCACGTCTGTAAGCGTTTATTACCGTTGCAAGGTAATATTCGCTCTTCATTCTGCCCTCTATTTTAAGAGAAACGACGCCTGATTTTGCCATTTCGGGAAGATAGTCTATCATATTAAGGTCTTTACTGTTAAATATATAAGTTCCTCTGTCATCCTCTTCAACGGGATAGAAATCTCCATCCTTACTTCTCTCTCTTATCTCGTAATTCCATCTGCAAGCCTGAACACATTCGCCACGGTTTGCGTCCCTTCCGTTAAAATAATTGGAAAGAAGGCATCTCCCGCTATAAGAAATACACATTGCGCCGTGTACAAAAGCTTCGATCTCTATATCCGGGCAATAATCTGTTATATCTTTTATCTCCTTTAAAGAGAGTTCTCTCGCAACGACGACTCTATCAAAGCCCAAATCTTTCCAGAATTTTACGGCGTACTTATTTAACGTATTCGCTTGCGTGGAAAGATGAAGGTGTAATTTCGGCGCTACCTTTTTCGCCAAAGACACCACACCCACGTCGGTAACAAGTATTGCGTCGACCTCGGCGTCTTGTAAAAAAACGAGGTATTTTTCAAGCTCTTCAAAATCATAATTCTTAGCAAAAATATTGACGGTAACGTAAATTTTAACGCCTTTTTTATGTGCGAATTTAACGGCTTCAACTATCTCTTCATCCGTAAAATTTTCCGAAAGCGCACGGAGCGAAAAATGCTTACCGCCAATATAAACGGCGTCCGCCCCGAAATATACGGCTGTTAAAAGTTTTGAAAAATTTCCTGCGGGCGCAAGCAATTCCGGCTTTTTCATATCGTACTCCACTATTTTTTGTAAGAAATGCTGATTCCGTCGCCTATATCGGAAACGGTGGTAATAAAATCTTTATCGTTTGATATCATCGAGAGAAAATCTCGCATATTATTTCGTATCGTATTGAATCTGTGCGGAGCCTTTACCTCGCCGGTAACGTATCCTCGAAACAGTACGTTATCGGCAAACAGCACCCCTCCGCTTGTCATAATACTCTTTATTTTTTCAAATAAAATCTTATATTTTGACTTGTTACAATCGAGAAACACAAAGTCAAACCCATCGCCGACTTTATCGATTATTTCCAAGGCGTCGCCGAGGTATTGATGCACCCTTTCACCAAGACCGAACTTCTTAAAATTTTCTGCGGCGGCATTAAAAGATTTTTCTCTGTTTTCTATCGTATATAGTTCGGCATCGGGTGCCGCCTTTAAGAGAGCTATGCCCGAACAGCCGACGGCAGTTCCGAATTCCAAAATCTTTTTTGGCTGTTTAATAGACGCCATAAGTATCAGCTCGTTTAAACCGTCGGTCAAAATCGTCGGAACACCGCTTTTTCGATACTCGTTTCTCATGCTTAAAAGCTCTTCGTCTATCGTAAGCTTTGCGTTTTTCGACAATAAATCGAGAATGTATTCGTGCATATCATTATACTTCGGTGATAACGGGAATTATCATCGGGTTTTTCTTTGTCTTTTTCATGATGAAATTTCTTAGATTTTTTCTTATAAGATTTCTTATTTCGCTCATGTCGGCTGCGGCTTTAACGTCGTAGCCTTTCACGGTTTTATATACGATTTTCTTTGCTTCCTGAACTTGTTCTTCCGACAAAATTGAGCCTTTATTGATAATATCCGGCTCTTGCATTATCTCGCCCGAATACTCTGAAACGCAACAAACGGCAACGATTAGACCGTCCTCGGCAAGGTGTTTTCTGTCCCTTACCACGGTTTCGGTATCGTCTATCGACAAACCGTCTATATATCTGCTGCCCGACTGGAATCTCTCGCCCATCTTTAAGCTTCTTTCCGTCAATTCGACGGTATCGCCTATTTCGGCGATAAGCATATTGCTCTCCTTCATGCCGATAGACTTCGCAAGTCTGCAATGCTTTTTTAAGTGTCTGTATTCGCCGTGAACGGGAATAAAGAATTTAGGCTTCAAAAGCGTATGCAAAATCTTCAATTCTTCTTGACAAGCATGTCCCGAAACGTGAATTTTGGTTATTGAATTATATACGACTTCCGCTCCCTTTCTATATAGATTATTGATAACTTGATAAATGCTCCTCTCGTTGCCGGGAATCGGAGATGCGGAAATAATTATCGTGTCGTTGTTTCCGACCTGCACTTGGTTATAATCTCCCGCAGCCATTCTCGTAAGCGCACTCATAGGTTCGCCTTGACTTCCCGTAGAGATAATGCAGAGGTCTTTATCCGCATAATTTTTTATCTTTTCGATGTCGATAACAGAGTTTTCGGGTATATCTATCTCGCCGACCTTAGAAGCAGCGTCGACGACGTTCAGCATACTTCTACCCGAAAATGCGATCTTCCTCTTATTTTTGTGTGCAAGGTTAATAATTTGCTGCAATCTGTGAACGTTGGTCGCAAACGTTGCAACGATAATTCTTCTTTTAGCATGCTCGATAAACAATCTGTCAAGAGTTTCACCGACAACGTTTTCGCTCATTGTGTAACCCTCATGTTCGACGTTGGTCGATTCACAAAGAAGAAGTGTAACGCCTTTTTTGCCTATCTCGGAAATGCGTGTAATATCTATCATCTGCCCGTTTATCGGCGTAAGATCTATCTTGAAATCTCCCGAATGGAAAACCATGCCGACGGGCGTCTGTATCGCAAGCGCACAGCTTCCCGGAATAGAGTGATTTACGTGAATAAATTCCACCGTAAAGCAGCCGAGCTTGACTATGCCCGACGGCTTGACGCAATTTAACGTGTAATCGTTTATTCTCTGTTCGATAAGCTTATGTTCGCAGAGCATAAGCGTAAGTTTTGTGCCGTAAACGGGAACGTTTACGTCTTTTAAAACGTAAGGAAGCCCGCCTATGTGGTCCTCATGTCCGTGTGTTAAAACTATTCCCCTTATTTTGTCCTTATTTTGAACGAGGTATGATATATCGGGAACGACAAGGTCTATCCCCGGCATCTCCACACTCGGAAAGGTAAGACCGGCGTCTATTATTATTATATCCTTTCCGTATTCGAGCGCCGTCATATTTTTACCGATTTCTCCGACGCCTCCGAGAAATCTTACTTTAAGTGTTTTTTTGCTTTTCAATTTATACTCCCAATCGGCAATAAGCCGCAAAACTTAATGATATAAAACGTCTTTTCTCATCAAATATTATGATAGAACTTTTTTTTAAAAAAGTAAAGACAAACTCACCCGACTTTTATAAAATAAAAGTTAGGTATTGACGATAATTGTAATTTTAAAACGAAAATCGGAGTTGCCGCAATTTAGCGACAGCCCCTCTTTCGTTAAAGGTTTAATTTTTAAGCTCTTCGATGCTTGCTATGATTTTATCTCTTATTTCCTTGAATTTTACAACCTTTTCTCTCTCGCCGTCGATCAAGGTTTTAGGTGCTTTTGCAACGAAACCTTGATTTGCAAGCTTTCCTTCGGCTCTCTTTATTTCGCCTTCGGTCTTTTCAAGTTCGCCTTGAAGCCTCACAATCTCTTTATCTATATCGACAAGCTCTCCGAGAGGTATGTAAATCTCTATCCCTTCGAGTATCTTGGAAACGACTTTCTGACCTATCTCTTCTTTGCATGAAATAAACTTTATCTCGTTTACGTTTGCAAGCCTCGATATGTAAAGCGAACAATCGGTTATAAGTTTTTTTAGCTCGGAAACGATATACAGGTCTACCTTCGTCGAAGGAGCTGCGCCCGACTCAGCCTTTATAGCCCTTACCGACTTGATTATATCCATAATCTTTTCGGTGTTGGCACGCTCTTTCTTATATGTGAGCTTGGAATTGTATTTTGGGAAATCGGAAATCATAATGCTTCCCGATACGGTAGGAATATGAGAATATATCTCTTCCGTCACGAACGGAATAAACGGGTGTAAAAGTTTAAGCGTGTTTGTCAAAACGTAACACAAAACGCTCAGACAATCGACTTTCTTTTTCTCGTCCTCGCCGTAAAGCATCGGTTTGCAAAGCTCGATATACCAGTCGCAGAAATCAGACCATACGAAATCTTGCAAAGCGGCGCACGCAAGACCTATTTCGTATTTTTCCATGTTGAGCGTTACTTCTTTGATAACGCCGTTGAGTTTGGAAATTATCCACTTATCCGCAACCGTAAGCTTACATTCGGAAATATCCGCCTTTACGTCTTTGCCCTCGCAGTTTAAAAGGACAAATCTCGATGCGTTCCAAATCTTATTGATAAAGTTTCTGCAACCTTCGAGCTTTTCGGAAGAATATCTTATATCGCTTCCGGCGGAAATACCGTTCAAAAGACAATAACGGAGAGTGTCGGCGCCGTATTCGTCTATTATTTCGAGCGGATCGATACCGTTACCCAAAGATTTACTCATTTTTCTCCCCTGAGAATCTCTTACGATACCGTGGATAAGTACGTCCTTGAACGGAATTCTGTGCATATGCTCTATCCCGCTGAAAATCATTCTCGCCACCCAGAAGAAAATGATATCGTAGGCGGTTACGAGAACGTCGGTAGGATAGAAATATTTCAAGTCGGGCGTATCGTCGGGGAAACCAAGAGTTGAGAACGGCCAGAGCGCCGAGCTGAACCAAGTATCCAAAACATCCTCGTCTTGTTTGAACGACGTTCCTCCGCATTTCGGGCACTTCGTCGGCGTTTCTTTCGCAACTACCGTTTCGCCGCAACAGTCGCAATAATATGCGGGTATTCTATGTCCCCACCAAAGCTGACGGGATATACACCAGTCTTTGATATTCTCCATCCAGTTGTTGTATATCTTAGTAAATCTTTCGGGGGTAAACTTAATGCTCTTTTTCTTGACGGCTGAAAGAGCCGGCTTTGCAAGCCCGTCCATCTTTACAAACCACTGTTTAGAGATTATGGGCTCAACTGTGTTGTGGCAACGGTAACAATGCCCAACGTTGTGAGAATACGGCTCTATCTTTTCGAGATTGCCGAGCGTTTTAAGCTCTTCTACCAAAGCTTTGCGGCAATCATAACGATCCATTCCGCAATATTTGCCGGCATTTTCGTTCATCTTACCGCCGTCGTCCATCACCCTTACGACTTCGAGATTATGGCGAAGCCCGACTTCAAAGTCATTCGGATCGTGTGCCGGGGTTATCTTGACGGCGCCCGTGCCGAATTCCATATCGACGTATTCGTCCGCAACGATGGGTATTTCCTTGTTGACGATAGGCAAAATCAACGTTTTGCCGATAAGG
>CACXDQ010000060.1 GCA_902766475.1 uncultured Eubacteriales bacterium | reverse complement strand
TTTATTGTAGATGGACGGGTGTATCTTCAATATCTTCGAGCCGATAAGAGCTACGGAAGAGCATCTGCCGCCCTTATGGAGAAATTCGAGCGTGTCGACGACGAACGAAAGTTGAGTTTTGTTCGTGTTAGCCTTTATCTCGTTCACGAGATCGTCTATATTATCGAATTTATTTTCTCTTATCATGTCTGCGGCTTTGAGTATTTCAAGCCCCTGACCGCCCGAAAGCGCATAGCTGTCTATGACGTGAACTCCGCCCACTTCTTCCGCCGCCGCCACGGCGTGTTCATAGCACGACGAAGCCTTAGACGAGATGCAGAAATGTATGACCGTCTTGCCCTCGTCCCTGAACTTTTTGAAAAATTCGACGTATTTGTCCTTGGGCGTTGCGGCTGTCTTGGGGAGCTTGCCCGTCTTGTTCACGAAGTCGAGTACGCTCTCGGCGTCGATGTTGACGGTGTCGTAAAGCTCTTTGCCGTCCAAAATTACGGCGATGGGACATATAACGATGCCGTTTTCCTTTAACTGGTCGTCGTTAAGATCGCACGAGCTGTCGGACGTGAGCTGAATGTTCTCCAACATAATTTTCTCCTTAAAATCAAATGTATTGATAAAATTTTCCTAAAAAACCGTTTCTGTTGTCTATTACCCACTGCGGCACTACGCCGAGAATGTTTTCAAGCTTTTCAGTGCCCTTGACTCTCCCGTCCTGACTGTGCCAGCGGTTGTCGCCGAGATAGAAAAATTCGCCCTCGCCGACGTTATAATAAAAATCTTTTAGCTTGGTATCGAAATAGGTGCCCTTGGGGTAAAGTGGATCGTAATAGACGTATTCCGACTCGTCCAATGCGATATCCACCCCGCCCTTTATCCTATGCACCGTTCCGCCCGAACTGTATATCGTGTCGCCCGGAAGCCCTATTACCCTCTTGATGTAGTTTATATCGTTGCCCAAATAGTCTTTCCCGATATAGATTATCACGACGTCGCCGTAAGTCGGCTTTTTCAGCCTGTCCATCAAGAGGACGTCATTATCCTGCAAAGTGCGTTCCATCGAACTGCCGCTGACCGTAACCGGTTGAAGCCAGTAGGTTTTGGTGAACGTTAAAAACGCAAGCGCAATTATGAGTATCCATAGGCAAACGTCGACGATCAGATCGGATAACGGGCGTTTTTCGTATTGCCCTAAGAGGCGATCTCTCCCTAACATATTACCTCACAGCAATAAAATGTTGTTTACGGCGAACTTGCCGTCCGATTCTATTCTCAAAGCGAATACGCTCTCATAGTCTTTTACCGCCTTTCCGTCGGCGGTTTTGAATTCGCTGAGCGATGCGGTTATGCCCTTCCATATCTTGCTCGCCTTGACCTCGGAGTAATAATAGTATTCCGTAACGCCGTCGTCGGTTTTACACATGAGAATAAGGCGCATAACGCAGAATTCGGAAGCGTAGACGTCCATATTGACGAGCGAGCTTTCGTGTACTTTGCAGCCCGGCTCGTTGAGCTTGTAACTTATAAGACCGTAACGTGAATACGCTCCGTATATGCCGTTAGGTCCTTCAACGAGGGTTATAAGTTCGTTTTCATCGACGAAAACGTCCTTTTTATCCTCGATGTTCTTATCGTAAAACGCAAGACCTTCGAGCTTATCCTTGCTCGTATAGACGAGGTTGGAACTCTTGGGTGCGCTGTTTGAGGGAGCTAATTTTTTATACGTTAAGTACGAGCTTAAAGCGCCGCCGTTTCTGTATCTTACCACGGCGAACGCAAACACTTCTTTCGCCTCGCCGTTTAAAACGTGCGAAAACTTTCTCGTCGCCTCGCTTCCGAAGCTTTCGGAAACGGTGAGCTGACCGCTCTCCTCGTCGTCATAAAACGGATCGCAGACTTCCCAGTTCCTAAGTTCCGGCTCTATTACGCCCTCGTTTATGAACACTCTGCACTCCGACACCCTCGTCGGCTCGAAAAATTTTACCGACAAGGTGAGATAGTTGTCGTCCTGAGATATTTCAAGTTCGGGTGCGGCGGCGAACTGCACTTCTCTGCCGTCGAAATATTTTTTAAAGAACAGCTCGACGTCTTTTTTGCAGAAATTGTCGAGATACACGTTGAATGCCGGGGCGAAGTTGAACACCCTTTCGACTTCCTTGTTCACTCTGCTGAGCGTTATGTTTACTCTGTCAAAATCCGCCACTTCGCTGTTCGTGGATGTGAGGTACAAAACGGGGCATCTGACGAAGGGTGCGTAGGCGTGGGCGTCTATCGCAGAGATATAATGCCAACGCTCCTCATCCATTACAAGTTCTTTATGAGAAAAGTAGGGTATGCCTTTATAAGCCGTCCAACCGCCGCCGAAAAGCATTACGGCGCAGGCGAGATCGTTCTCCGTTGCGGCGAGCTGCCAAGCGATATTGGCGCCCGTCTTTATGCCCATTACGCCCACCTTTTCGATGCCGTTCGTCTCACGCAGAAATTTGAGCGAATACTTGCAGACGGCTACCCATTCGTACCACGAGGTCTCCCTTGCGCTCTTCTCTATTTTATCCATAGAGTTGCCACGGCTTTCGTAGTTTGCGAAATTAACGTCGTTCGGGTAAACGGTGAAGTTCTCTGCGCCCTCTCTCTTGCCGTACAAGTCTACCGCAAGGACGGAATAGCCGAGCTTTGCGTACTTGTTTATCGCCTCATAACTCATTTTCTCGGTTATTTCGGGGATATATAAAAGCGCACTTTTACTCTCCCCTCCCGTCGGCGTAACGTAAAGCCCGTATATCCTCACTCTGCCCGATGCCGTCTTTCTGCCGGAGAAATAATATTCTTCATAAGTGACGTTTTCGTAGTGCATCTCGCCCGTCTTGCTCGATTGAAGAGGGAGAGTATCGTCGAAATCGTTCCACAGCGTCTTACACGTCAAAAAAGAGAATTTCTCGTTTTCTTCCACGTCGGAAATATTCGATTTGTCTTTGAGTTTGTAGTTCTTATCTTTCATTTATCACCGATCGAAAGCGTTAAGGCGCCGCTATATCGACACGCTCACCGAAGAGCCTTTATCGCCGTTCG
>CACXDQ010000059.1 GCA_902766475.1 uncultured Eubacteriales bacterium | reverse complement strand
ATTATAAAATCACCGAATACGACAGATTGGAGGGCGACGGAGCGGGGCTTAAATCGGTCTGCTTTAAGGTCGAGGGCGAAAACGCCTACGGCTACCTTAAAGCCGAAAAGGGTATTCACCGCCTCGTCAGAATTTCTCCGTTCGACGCAAATGCGAGAAGGCAGACTTCTTTCGCTTCCGTCGACGTAATGCCCGATATTCAGGAGCAAGGCGATATAGAGATCCGCCCCGAAGATTTGAAGGTGGACACCTACCGTTCGTCGGGTGCGGGCGGTCAGCACGTCAACAAGACGGAATCGGCAATAAGGATAACTCACATTCCGACGGGCATAATCGTCGCTTGTCAGAACGAGAGAAGTCAGGTGCAGAATCGTGAACAAGCGATGCGTATGCTCATGAACAAGCTCATGGAACGCCGTGAGGAAGAGCGACTTGCCGAGGCGAGCGAGATAAAGGGCGAGGTAAAGAAGATAGAGTGGGGAAGTCAGATACGAAGCTACATTTTCTGCCCCTACACGCTGGTAAAAGATCACAGAACGGGCAGTGAAACGGGCAACGTTCAAGCCGTTATGGACGGCGAGATAGACCAGTTTATAATCGACTATCTTAAAATGAGCTGATAGTTAAGGTTATTATGTACGCCGACGATAAGAAAAATTTCAAGATAAAAGACGGGGCTATTATCCTTGCGATAGAATCTTCCTGCGACGAAACGGCGGCGAGCGTCGTTCGGGGCGGCAGGGAGATTTTGTCGTCTGAAATAATAAGCTCTTGCAGCGAACACATAAAATTCGGCGGCGTTGTGCCCGAAATAGCTTCGAGGGCGCACACCGCCGCCATATCCATAGCCGTCGAAAACGCTATAAAAAACGCCGAAATCACCCTTTCGGATATAGACGCCGTCGCCGTAACTTACGGGGCGGGGCTTTTGGGCGCTCTACTCGTGGGCGTTTCGTATGCGAAGGCGCTCGCCTATTCGCTCGGCGTACCCATCGTTCCCGTAAGCCATATAAGGGGACACCTTGCGGCGGCATATCTCGTGGATAAAGATTTGAAGCCGCCGTTTGTCAGCCTTCTTGCGAGCGGCGGACACACCGCCGTCATCGTCGTAAAAGATTATGACGACTTCAAGATATTGGGCTCTACGCTCGACGACGCCGTGGGCGAGGCTTTCGACAAGGTGGCGAGGGTTTTGGGGCTTCAATACCCCGGCGGCCCAAACATAGAGCGGCTTGCGAGAGAGGGGCAAAACGTCGTTCCGATGCCTAAGATGTTAAAGGGCGAAGGCGGCTACAACTTCTCTTACAGCGGCTTAAAGACCGCCGTCATAAACTACGTTCACAGATGCGAGCAGACGGGCACTAAGTACAATAAAGCCGACGTCGCATGTTCTTTCCAACACGCCGCAACCGACATTCTGGTCGAAAAGGCGATAGAGGCGTGCGGAGAATACGGCTTGAACACGATAACGATAGGCGGCGGCGTTGCGGCTAACGGCTTTTTGAGGGACAATCTTTCCGCCGTATGCAAAAAGAGGGGGATAAAACTCGTTCTTCCCCCGAAGATCCTCTGCACCGACAATGCCGCAATGATAGGCGCAGAGGGCTATATTCAATATAAAAAAGGCAATTTTGCAGACCTTTCGCTCAACGCAAAGGCGAGGGTCGACCTCGGCTGAAAAATTATAAAACGTGGGGCTATAAGTTCATTAACGGGTAATAGTATATGAAATTTTGTCCGTTTTGGAAGTTTGAGCCGAAAGAAAGCCCCCATATCACGAGAAAGACGTACAGCGCCGCAATAACGGGCATAAGCACCATAAGCGGCAAGCTCTTCAAGCGGAAGCGGAGCGCAAACATTGCTACGTACACGCCCGCCGCACCGCCGAGCGCTGCGGCGAGATAAAGTTTTGAGTCTTTCACCGGGTTTCCCTCACCGCTCAGTTCGTTTTTGCGCTGGACGAAGAGGAGAACGAAACCATATACGTTCACGGCGGCGAGATATACCGCCGCTACCGTTATTATAAGGGTATAGATCATACTGTTAGTATAGGCATTTTACGCATTAAAAATACGCCGAAAGAAAGCCGTTTTAACGAGTTCAACTTTATTTTCATTCGGCTACGCATTAAAAATACGCCGAAAGGCAAAGGAGAGATATTATGTTTTTACCCGTGAGCTGGCAAGAAACCGACTGCGCTCTCGATTTCGTGATGATCTCTTCCGACGCCTACGTCGATCACCCCACTTTCGGGCATGCGCTCATCGCCCGCCTTTTCGAGAGCTACGGCTATAAAGTCGGCATTATCCCTCAACCGATAACCGACGACGATTATCGGGCGCTGCCCGTGCCTATGCAAGCGTATATAGTCGTCAGCGGCGTGGTCGATTCCATGGTAAACAACTACACCGTCGCAAAAAACAAGAGAAAGTTCGACGTTTACAGTCCGCCGTCAAAGCAAGGCAAGCGCCCCGACAGACAAGT
>CACXDQ010000058.1 GCA_902766475.1 uncultured Eubacteriales bacterium | reverse complement strand
TTCAAGATCAACCCCGAAATAATGCCTTATTCGGAAGCTGAGGACTGGATGAAACAGTACGTCAAGAAGTCTTACGGCAAGAAGGGCGACGCAGTAGTAAACATGAACTACGCCGCTATCGATAAAGCCTCTTCCGAGCTTATAGAGATAAAAGTTCCCGCAGCGTGGGCTGAAGCCACTACCGGCGCCGCTCCGTTAAAGCTTGCGGACGACAAATATTTCCAAGAAGTTATTCATCCCATACTTGCCCTCGAAGGCAACAAGCTTCCCTCTTCCGCATTCAACGCCGACGGCTCCGTTCCCACGGGCACGACGAAATTCGAAAAGCGTGGCGTTGCCGTAAAAGTTCCCAAGTGGGTAGCCGAAAACTGTATTCAGTGTAACCAGTGTTCGTTCGTATGTCCTCACGCTTGTATCCGCCCGGCTCTCGTTGCCGACGGTGCGGAAAAGCCCGCTACGTTCGAAACAAAAGCCGCTATCGGCATGAAGGGTTACGGTTTCAGAATGCAGGTCAGCCCGCTTGACTGTATGGGTTGCGGCGTCTGCGCTAACGTCTGCCCCACCAAGGAAGACAAGAAAGCACTCACCATGGTTCCGCTTGAAACCGTATGCGCCGACGAAACGGTCAACTACGAATACAGCGAAAAGCTTCCGAAGGTAGACACCTCCGCATTCAAGCCGACCACCGTCAAAGGCTCGCAGTTCAACAAGCCTTTGTTCGAGTTCTCGGGCGCTTGCGCAGGCTGCGGCGAAACTCCTTATATCAAGGTCATCACCCAGATGTTCGGCGACAGAATGATAGTTGCCAACGCAACCGGTTGTTCGTCCATTTACGGCGGCTCTTCCCCGACGTGTCCTTACACCAAGAACGACGAGGGCAAAGGTCCGGCATGGGCTAACAGCTTGTTCGAGGACAATGCAGAATACGGTTACGGCTTCAACCTCGCTTATTCGCAAAGACGTGCAAGGCTTGCGGAGCTTATCGAAAAGGCTCTCGAACTCGGCGTTAAGGGCAAGGCTGCCGAAAACTTCAAAACGTGGCTTGAAAACAAGAGAAGCGCCGAAGTTACCAAACAGGTCGCTAAGGACCTCGAAGTAAACCTTCCCGTCGCTATCAGAAACACCACGGGCGAACTCAAAGCTCTCCTCAAAGAGATAGACGCCGCTAAAGATTGCATTATCAAGAAATCTATCTGGATCATCGGCGGCGACGGCTGGGCTTACGATATAGGTTACGGCGGTTTGGATCACGTTCTCGCAATGGGCGAAGACGTCAACGTCTTGGTAGTAGATACCGAGGTTTACTCCAACACCGGCGGTCAGGCAAGCAAATCTACCCCGACCGGCTCCGTAGCTAAATTCGCCGCAGGCGGCAAGAGAGTCAAGAAAAAGGACCTCGGCATGATGGCTATGAGCTATGGTTACGTCTATGTTGCGCAGTGCGCAATGGGCTCCAACAAACAGCAGTTCTTGAACGCTATTATGGAAGCCGAAGCTTACGACGGCCCGTCGCTCCTTATCTGCTACGCTCCCTGTATCAACCACGGTATCAATATGTCCAACTCGCAGCTTGAAGAGAAGAAAGCCGTCGACGCAGGTTATTGGCACCTTTACAGATACAACCCCGAAAAGGTCGGCACCGACGTCAACCCCTTCACTCTCGACAGCAAAGATCCTACCGCAAGCTATCAGGAATTCATTTTGGGCGAAAACCGTTACGCTTCGCTTAAAAAGGCTCAACCCGAACTTGCAGAGAAACTCTTCGAGAAAGCCGAAGCAGAAAACAACGCAAGGCTCGGCAAATATAAAAAACTTGCCGGCAAATAAGATATACGGCTAACAAGCTTATAAGCTTATAAAGTTCAGGGGCAGCCCGAGCGAGATGATCTCGCTCGGGCTGCCCCTTTTTTATGTAAACTTTTTATGCTTTAAAAGCTTTTTTAAAAAAACCGAAAATGCGCCCCGAAAGCGTTCGCTTTCGGGGCGCATACATATCATAAAACAAATATCACTTTTAAATTAAGCGTCAACAATTATCCTTGCGTTTTTAAGCTGACGAATGAAATAACTTACGTCGTTTTCGACCACTTTCCTGTCAGCGTCGTATTCGTTTAAAACGGCTTCCACAATGGCGTTTTCGTCGGTGTCGTGCATGAGCTGAGTAAAGATAAATTCCCCAAGTTCGTTGAGCCTCAACGCCCCTTTGAAAAATTCCGCCGCGTCGCCCACGGCTACGGCATATCTCTTCTCGTCTATAGACCTTATCACAAATCCGTTTCTTAATCTCATCGCTGTTACCTCTAAGTTGATTGTGAGAAAATTATATCACACTTCTTTGAAAATTCCAAACGTTTTTACGCCCTTTTTAAAAATTTTCAAACAAATGTTCTAATTTCTTTAATATATATATTACTCGTAAATTCCGACGCTCGTTTCGCCGTCAGTGCCGCTGATTTTAACTATTATCTCTTCTTTCAGAGCCGTCGGGGCGTTTTTGCCCACGAAATCGGCACGAATGGGAAGTTCACGGTGTCCTCTGTCCACAAGCACCGCCAAGCGAATACTCGCCGCTCTGCCCGCAAGCAAAATTGCGTCGATAGCCGCCCTTGTCGTTCTGCCGGTAAAGAGAACGTCGTCGACGAGGATAACGTCTTTACCGCCGACGGGGAGATCGGGGATATCGTTTACACGCACGCTTTCCTTGTTGTCGTCACGGTAATGCGTTATGTCAAGCTCGTAAAGCGGCAAATTTACGCCGGCGTTTTTGAGAATGTTTTCCCTGATCATTTCGGCGAGAGGCACGCCCCTCGTCTTGATGCCGACGATAACGCAGTTATCTATGTCGTGCGAACGCTCGATAATTTCATAAGAAAGCCTTGTCATAGCTCTGTTTACGGCAAGCTCGTCCATTATAAGCGTTTTAAGTTTCATAGCGTTAAACTTCCTCGATTTTTAGCCTGAATGTTAAAAATCATTTTACGATTTGCGTTTAGCAAACGCACGTTTATATTATATCTTTTTTTTCCGTTTTTGTCAATTTATTACGACGTGATATTGAAATTTATTGAATTTTCCTACATTCCGAACTAACTTTAATTCCTGATTACGCATTAAGCATTAAGCATTACGCATTTAGAATTAAATTTAATTTTTCTCCCAAACGGCGTAGAGCATAGCCGTATCTTCGGGTATTTGGACGTACTTATTTTGTTCTATCGAAAGGACAGGTCTTTGGATAAGCGTTCCGTCATTTAAAAACTCGACTAAGGGAACAATATATAACCCTTTATAGACGACAGTATCGCTCCCCTCTTCGGTTGCCCAGCCCTTGAATGTATAGCCCTTTCTTTGCGGATCATGCAAAACGGCTTTGTTAGTAAGCATCGACATGTTCAGCAAATTGGAAATAGGTACTTTCACCTCGATAGTTTCTCCGTTTTCATTCTTTGTATAAGAAATCATATATTTCATTGTATAGGGCTGCCATGAATACAGATAGTTTATCCCTTCGTCGCTTCTCAAATCGCAATTAAAAAATATGTTACAATAATATTGCCAGTTTAAATCAACCAACCCCTCTTTAAATTTATACCATTTTTCACTTTGCACGCCGTCGTTCGACGTGTAAATAGTAGTAAACTTAAATGCGCCCTCACCCGTAATGGCAACGTCTTTCGGTAGATCGACGGGCATTTCGGCTCGATAGAAAGCCTGCTTTCCGATTTCGGTTATGTGCGACGGAATATTTATTTTCAAATTATAACAGCTGTTAAATACACAATTTTCTATCCTCGTTATTCCGCTCGGTATGTTTATTTCTTCAAGCTTGTAACAAAATGCAAACGCCGATACGCCTATACTTTTTAAGCCGTTCGGCAAAACGACCTTTTTAAGACTTTGGCAAAACGTAAAAGCGCTGTCGCCTATGCTTTCTACGTTTTCCGGCACCGTAATTTCTGTTATAGGAAGCCTATAAAAAGCAAGGTCGCCTATTCTCTTGACGTAGCTCGGTATGGGCTGTGTACCGTTTCTCGCAAAAACTATTTCGTTACTGTCTTTTCTTATCAAATAATCTCCGTCATAAAAATAATATGGGTTTTCCTCGTCTACCTCTATATCAAAATTAGCGTCGAAAAATAGTAATGGGGAAATATATTCCACTGTTTTAGGTAAACGTATTTTTTTTAGCGATACGCACCAGCCAAACACACCCGATAACCTATTGCTTGCTATATATTCATTTCCGTTTTCTATATATATGTAAAAATAGTACAATGATTTTTTTGCGCCTATGTTTTTTAAACCATCTTGTATTGTTACCTGTTTTAAATTTGTACATCCCTCAAACGAGGTGGGAGCGATTATCTCAATATTACTCGGAATAATGATTTCTGACAGTTTTACGCAGTTGCTAAAATCGTATGTCTCAATAGAGGTTTTTCCGGCAGATATCTTTACCCTCTCCAC
>CACXDQ010000057.1 GCA_902766475.1 uncultured Eubacteriales bacterium | reverse complement strand
CCACGGCGTTCATAAGGGACGTGTTCGAGGGCGCAACGCACAAGACAAATTCAAACGTCATCTCCAACGGCGTAAACGAGGAGTTTTTCGCACCGAGAGCGGGAAAGAGGGTGAGCGATAAGTTCACTATCGTTTGTTCGGGAAGATTAAGTAAGGAAAAGGCGCAGTTTCAGCTCATAAAAGCCGTCGGGGAAAGCAAGTATAGGGACAAGATAAAGGTCGTTTTCGCCGGCGACGGCCCGTTTAAAAACAAGCTTGAAAAGCTCGCTTTGAAAAACAGGGTCGACGCTGACTTCAACTTTTTCAGCAGAGAGGAGATAATAGATATTCTCCACGGCGCCGACCTTTACGTCCACACGGCTACCGTCGAGATCGAGGCTATTGCCTGCCTTGAAGCGATAGTGAGCGGGCTTGTACCGGTGATATGCAATTCGCCCAAGAGCGCAACCGTAAACTTTGCGATAGACGATAACAACCTCTTTAAGATGCACGACGAAAAAGACCTCGCAAACAAGATAGATTTCTGGTATGAACACGAGGACTTGAAGAGGGAATACAAGCTTAAATACGCCGATATGGCAAACGGGTTTGCCCATGCGCTATGTATGGACAAGATGGAAAAAATGATTGAAAAAGCCGCTGAAAGCGGCGGCTGAAATAAAATTTGGCAAATATGAAAAAGGTTTACTATTATAAAGACGAATTGAACGACGACTTTGCCGGGGCAAAGATAGAGGCTAAACCCCTCGTCGGCTTTAAGTACGGAAAACACAATTTTCTGTGGAACGTGTGCGCATTTATCGCTTACAGACTTATAGCCACGCCCGTTGCAAAACTGTTCAATTTGCTCGTCTACGGCGAAAAAATAAAAAATGCCAAGGTGCTGAAAGGATATAAAAAGGACGGGTTTTACCTCTACGGCAATCACACCATGTCCATGGGCGACGCATTTACGCCGTCTATGATATCTTTTCCCAAAAAGGCGTACATTCTCGTCGGTCCGCAAGCCGTCGAGATACCCGCAATGGGAACGATCGTTCCGATGATGGGCGGCGTGCCCGTCGCAAATACCATTACGGGGCTTAAAGAATTTACCGCCGAGGTAAACAGACTTTCCGCCGAGGGTAAAGCGGTGGTCATCTATCCCGAAGCGCATATCTGGCCGTACTATACGGGCATAAGACCGTTCAAGGATACGTCTTTCAGGTATGCGGCGGAAAATTTAAAGCCCGTCTTTTGCTTTACGAAAACCTTTCATAAACGACTTATAGGCTCGCTTCCACGCATCGAAACTTACGTCGACGGTCCGTTTTTACCCGACGAAAGTTTGCCCGTTAAACAGCGTGCGAAAAAACTTCGCAACGAGGTTTACGAAACGATGACGGAGAGGAGCAAGCTTTCAGATTATGCTTTTATCGAGTACGTCAAGGTGCATAGCGAGGTAGATTTTATACCCGAAAAAGTTTCCGAAAACGCACTCAAAAGATCTTCGGCGTTCGACGAACGGAACGTTTCAGCCGAGCCGCCCGTTTCGGCGGACGAGTGCGAAACGCAGTGCGAGCGCACGGAAAACAATATATAAAATAGGAAAGACGGTTTTAACTGTTTTTCGGCTTTTCCCGATAGGGAAAATAATTTGCCTACAATTCTCCATGTTTTTTTTAAACGAACCCACCCGTAAATACCTTCCTCGGGCGGGTTTGTTTATGCTCGGATAAAAATTGCCCGTCAAAACGGCTGAATTTCGGCGTTGCTCAAAAATGTTACGATATTTTATTGTATTTTCTTTTAAAAAGTGATATAATCACTGTAGTAGTTTATAAGGAGAGGTATGCGGTTATCGCATAAGCTCTGTAAGGTGAGAAAAATTGATAAGTAATTTACTCGTCGTCGATCACTTTATTCTCGGCGGTATGGAATTTAAAAACAGCATTTCGATAGGTCCTATCCATATAATGCTCTACGCCCTCGCTATAGTTACAGGCATGATAACGTGTTGTCTTGTGGCTATTCCGCTATTTAAAAAGAGAGGCGACAAGCCCGATTTTATACTCGATCTCATGATCTGTATCGTGCCGTGCTGTATAGTCGGCGCAAGGCTGTGGTACGTCATCTTCGACATAAAGAGCTTTATAAAGCCCACGTTTTGGGAGTCGGTATATTCGATGATAGCTATCTGGGAAGGCGGGCTTGCCATTTACGGCGGCGTTGCCGGCGGTGCGCTCGGCGTGTTTATCGCTTGCAAGATAAGAAAGGTGAGCGTAATACGCTGTTTCGATTACGGCGCTACGATGTTGCCGCTCGGTCAGGCGATAGGCAGATGGGGCAATTTCTTCAATCAAGAAGTTTACGGACAGAAGATAACAAACCCTTCACTTCAATTCTTCCCCCTCGCCGTGCAGATAGATACAAGCGGCAGCGTGGAGTGGTATCAAGCCCTTTTCTTCTATGAAAGTATGCTCAATCTCCTTGCTTTCGCAGTTCTATATATCTTCCTTTTCAAGAGAAAGGGCAATTCCAACGGCTATTCCACGGGCATGTATTTCATCGCTTACGGAATTATAAGGGGCATACTCGAAAACTTCCGTCAAGCGGAATACAACCTTCCCCTCTTCGGAAATTCCGACGTTAAAATACCGGCTATGGTGTTGGTATCCATTATTCTCGTCATTGCGGGCGCCGTCATTATCGCTTTAAGGGCGTATAAAGACGGGCTTATCTTCAAGGGCGCAAAAAAGGCTGAAAAATAACAAAAGCTAAGCTATAAGTCGATTATCGAGGTGTTTTATGGAAAGAAGAAACTTGACGCTATTGACGGATCTGTACGAACTTACGATGATGAACGGCTATTTCCTCAAAGGAAAGGGGAACGACGTTGCCGTGTTCGACGTGTTTTTCCGTCAGAATTCGCTCATAACGTATTCGCTTGCCGCCGGCTTGGAGCAAGCGGTAGATTACGTTTTAAATCTCTCGTTCAAGGAAGAGGAGATAAGCTATCTCCGCTCTCTCGGCATTTTTGACGAGGGCTTTTTGGAATATCTTAAAGATCTCAAATTTACGGGCGATATATATTCGGTGCCCGAGGGGACGATGGTTTTCCCCGGCGAGCCTATCTTTACGGTAAAAGCGCCCATAATGCAGGCGCAACTCATAGAAACCGCCGTACTCAATATCATAAATCATCAGACGCTCATTGCGAGCAAGGCGGCTAAGATAACTCATTCGGCAAACGGCGACAACGTTATGGAATTCGGGCTAAGAAGGGCGCAAGGCCCCGACGCCGGCATTTACGGATCGAGGGCGGCTATTATCGGCGGCTGCAATTCGACGTCCAACGTTTTGGCGGGACAGGTTTTCGACATTCCCGTTTCGGGCACTCACGCCCACAGCTGGGTAATGAATTTCCCGAGCGAATACGAGGCTTTCAAGGCTTACGCCGACGTCTATCCCGACGCCGTTCTCCTTCTCGTCGACACTTACGACACGCTGAAAAGCGGCGTGCCCAACGCAATAAAGGTGTTCGACGAAGTGGTAAAGAGCGGACATAAGCCGATAGGTATAAGGATAGATTCGGGCGACCTTGCCTACCTCACGAAGAGGGCGAGAGAGATGCTCGACGCCGCCGGTTATACTTACGCCAAGATCTGCGCTTCGGGAGATTTGGACGAATATTCCGTGCAGAGCTTAAAGCTTCAAGGCGCTAAAATAGACAGTTGGGGCATAGGGACAAAGCTCATTACGAGTGCGGATATGCCTGCGCTCGGCGGCGTTTACAAGCTTGCGGCGGTAGAGGAAAACGGCGAGTTAATACCGAAGATCAAGGTTTCCGACAATTCCGCAAAGATAACAAACCCCGGCTTTAAGACGTTTTACAGAATTTACGACAATGCGACGGGCAAAGCCGAGGCCGATCTCATTATGCTGAGGGGCGAGGAGATAGATACTTCCAAGCCGCTCACCGTCTATCACCCCGTCGAGAGGTGGAAAAAGACGACGTTTACAGATTATTCCGTGAGGGAATTGCCCATAACGGTGGTAAAGGACGGCAAGCTCGTCTACGATATGCCGAAGCTCAAAGACATTGCGGCTTACGCTAAAACTGAGATGGAGAGCTTTTGGGAAGAGTATAAGAGGATAGACCAGCCGCATATCTACAAGGTCGACCTCTCGGATAAATTGTACGAATTAAAGACTTCTATGCTCGACGAAATAAGGAAAGGTACATCGCATTGACGGAACGTGAACAGATAGAAGAACTGCGTGCCGAAGTCGATTATCTCAAAAAAATCGTCGAGGAATACGAGAGGAGAGAGGAAGATATAGAGTCGGCGGAAAAGAGGGCGAAGGAAAGAGCCGACGAGATAGTCGGCGCCGGCAAAAAGGCGTTCGATCTCGAAGTCGACAGATTGAGGCTCTTTAAAATGGCGTGGGACAAGCGGTTTGCGGCCATGGGCAGAGCCGACAGAGAGAGGGCTGAAAAGCTCAATTCTCTCGCCGTGGCGATAGATAACGTCATGAGCGGTAAATACGAATATAAAAACTTGTCCGAAATGCAAAAGACGGACGAGGCGAGAAGGCTTGTAGACGACAGCGGCGCTATGATAGACGGCTCGGATATATATCTCGGCGAGGGCGAAAACAGATTTTCGCTCGACGAGGTGTTAAATCCGCAGGGTGATTTCAGCTTGGAAGATCTCTGCCGTGAAATGGGGCTGATGGAGGATGACAAATGAATTTTAAGGCAAAATTTAAAGGGGCGATATGGTATGCGGTCATAGCCGTCGTCGTTCTCTTTCTGGATCAGCTCACAAAGACGCTCGTCGCCAATTTTTCGGGCGTTGCGGGCTTAGGCGAGCCGCCGACGCACCTCTTTTGGATAATTCCGTCGTTTATAGAGATAACGTATTGCGAAAACAAGAACGGCGCAATGGGCATTTTCAGAAATCTTCCAAATAAAGACCTCGTGTTTACGATACTTACCGCCGTTATCTTGGTCGGTATTTTCGTCTATCTCTTTTTATCCAAAAAGAAAAAGAGCGTGTGGCTCAAAATCACGCTTGCGCTCATAATATCGGGCGCTATCGGCAATTTTATCGACAGGCTTACCACCGTTTACGTCCGTGATTTCATTCACGTCATACTTCCTTTCGGAAAGGATAAAGACTTTTTCCCGTACATATTCAACGTGGCGGATATGGCGCTCGTCGTCGGTGCGATAATGCTTATAGTGCATCTTTTGTTCCTCGATAAAGACGCTTTGTTTGCCTCCAAAAAGAAGAGGGAGGCGGCAGAAAATGCCGAAAACGCAGAAAAAGGACAAGGCGGTGAGGACGAAGGAATTATTTCGGGCGGCGAAGAAGTCGGGGAAACGCTCGACGACGCCGCACCCAAGCCCAAGAACTTACGCATAAACAAAGATGAATGATTTTGATATTTTAGACGAAAACGAGGCGGCGGACGGCGAATTATCGCCGTCCGCCCCGACAATATTGTACGCCGAAAACGAAATAAGGCTCGACGTGTTTTGCACGGAAAAGACGGGGAAAACCCGTTCCAACGTGAAAAAGCTCATCGATGGCGGCTACATCACGGTGAACGGAAACACGGTTAAGGCGGGCAAGGTGTTGAAGGCGGGCGACAGAGTGGAAATGTGCGAGCCAAAGCTTGAAACGCTCGATTTAACGCCCGTAAATATCCCCCTCGACATAGTTTACGAGGATAGGGACATAGCCGTTATAAACAAGCCGCAGGGCATGATAGTTCACGCCGGAAACGGCGTTAAGGAGCCGACGCTCGTAAATGCGCTTTTGTATCACCTCGACAGTTTAAGCGGAATAAACGGCGTTATCCGCCCCGGGATAGTGCATAGGATAGACAAGGACACTTCGGGGCTGCTCGTGGTCGCTAAAAACGACGCCGCACACCTCTCGCTTTCCGAGCAGATAAGGGAAAAGACTGCCGGCAGAATTTACGTTGCGCTGTTGGAGGGCGTTGTCAAAAACGACAGCGGAACTATTTCGACGCTCATCGGCAGAAGCGATAAGGACAGGACGATGATGGCGGTAAAGACCGTCGGCAGAACGGCGGTAACCCATTACGAGGTGATAAAGAGGTATAAAGATTACACCTTTTGCCGTTTCAAGCTCGAAACGGGCAGAACGCATCAGATAAGAGTACACGCAAAATATATGGGGCACCCCGTGGTGGGCGATCCCGTGTACGGGTACGCCAAACAAGCCTTTAAACTGAACGGTCAGCTCCTTCATGCCGAAAAGTTGGAGCTTACTCATCCTTCGACGGGCGAAAGAATGACGTTTACTGCGCCTTTGCCCGATTATTTTAAAGAAGTATTGAAAAAATTAGACAAGAAGATATAAAGGAGATATTAAGGTGAATTACAGAGAAGAATCGCTTAAAAAACATGCGGAATGGAAAGGAAAGATAGAAGTCGTGTCGAGGGTGGAAGTTGACACGAGGGAAAAACTTTCCGTTGCGTACACCCCCGGCGTTGCCGAGCCGTGCCTCGCAATTAAAGACGATATAGACAAGAGCTTCGAGCTTACGAGGCGTTGGAATACCGTTCCCGTAATAACCGACGGAACGGCTATTTTGGGGCTCGGAGATATAGGCCCCGAAGCCGGTATGCCCGTAATGGAAGGCAAATGCGCACTTTTTAAGGCTTACGGCGACGTCGACGCCTACCCCCTCTGCATAAGGTCGAAAGATACCGAGGAAATAATAAGGACAATAAAGCTCTTCGCCGGCTCGTGGGGCGGAATAAACCTCGAAGATATATCCGCACCCCGCTGTTTCGAGATCGAAACGAGGCTTAAAGAGGAACTCGATATACCCGTTTTCCACGACGATCAGCACGGAACGGCGATCGTAATGCTTGCGGCGCTCACAAATGCGTTGAAAGTGGTCGGAAAGAAAAAAGAGGACGTAAAAATCGTCATCAACGGCCCCGGGGCGGCGGGTATTTCGATAGCCAAACTGCTCCTTGCCGACGGGTTTAAACATATTACGATGTGCGGAATATACGGGCTTTTATACGACGGCGACGACAGGCTCGACTCTGCGCAAAAAGAGATAGCCAAGGTTACCAATCTCGAAGGAAAGAGGGGAACTCTTGCGGACGGATTGAAGGGTGCGGACGTGCTTATCGGCGTTTCCGTCGCAAACTGCGTTACGAAAGAGATGGTTGCGTCTATGGCGGAGAAGTCCATTTTGTTCCCGTGCGCAAACCCCACCCCCGAAATTTCGAGGAAGGACGCTCTGGAAGCTGGTGCGTATCTCGTCGGTACGGGCTCTTCCGAATACCCCAATCAGATAAACAACGTTCTCGTTTTTCCGGGGCTTTTCAGAGGTGCGCTCGACGTGAGGGCGACGACGGTCAACAGAGAGATGATGATAGCCGCCGCAAGGGGTATCGCCTCGTGCGTTACCGAAGATAAATTGTCGAGGGAATACATTTTGCCTTATGCTTACGATAAGTCTGCGCACGAATGTGTTGCGAAAGCCGTCGCAAAGGCGGCGATAGAAACGGGCGTTGCAAAGAAACCGTATAGGGTATAATATCGATTTTTTCGGTTTTTGCCGATCATAGATTAAGCCCGCCGCAAAACTGCGGCGGGCTTATCAATGCCTTAAATTATTTTTTGTCAGCCTATAAGTCGATTATCGGCTGTTTTTATTATTTAGAGAGAAGCTTGAACATCTTGTCGGCAAGGGCGGTAGGCTCTTCGACGGGAAGCCCCGCTATAAGGAGCGCCGT
>CACXDQ010000056.1 GCA_902766475.1 uncultured Eubacteriales bacterium | reverse complement strand
TTTTGGGATTGCTTAAAAAACATTTTTAATGGCATTAAAGGGAGATTATTCTCTTTATAACGGCTGTTATCTTAATGTGTAGAGAAGGGATCGCCGTTTTCAAAAAGACGAAACTTTCCTTTGCTTGGATGAAAGATTTCTTAAAAGTCGGTGGAATATCATGTTTAAAGTCGTTTGTCAGAAATATTGCCTATATGTTAATGATCGCACGCATGGTCAATATGGTTGGCGAACAAGGAACGTATTGGGTGGCGAATAACTTTATTTGGGGCTGGTTATTGCTTCCCGTTCTTCAACTCGGCGAACTTATCAAGCGTGAAACCGTGGGGTGGGAGAGTAATTGTGTAAAATTTCGAGTGAATTAGTAAAAATATTGCATTTACAATTCTGCGTTGACGTTATATAATATAAGCGTAAAAATGCCATTTAAAGCAAGCGTTTTTATTTATGGTTTAGCGGATGTGGAGGATAAAATGAAAAGAGCAATTTGTTTTTTTATCGTTCTTTGTTTATTGTCGGCATTTTGCGCTTGCGACGCAGAGCCTTCTTCGGGCGGCAAAACGGGTACGAGCAATGAGATCGACACTGCGGGAAATTCCGCAGATCAGACGGAAAAGGACGAAGAAGATATGATAGAGCCTATAACTTTTGACAATTTACACGTTTCCGCCGACATACTTACGTTTATTGCGGAAACGGACAAGCCCGACGGCGAACACGACAATGACGCAAAGAGCGACGGCGCCGTTATTTCGCCCTATTATAACGTTTCGATAGGCGATACAGCCGTTCCGTGTTATGCGGTGAGGACGACATTCGGGGCGCACAGCTTTGCGTGTGCCGACGTTTCGTCGGGCGCTTTTCCCCTTTCTGTGAAGATCGGGAGCGGTCTTGATATAAATTCCGCTGTCGTACTGCCCGAAAGCGGCGGCGCAACGGCGAAAAAGCAAGGCAAAGATCACGTTATTCAAGTGCCTTCGCATGGCAATTACACGTTCGTTCCCAACGGTGAGAAAGAGAAAGCCATAACGCTGTTTTTGCGTGAAAAAGAGAAGTTTTCGGCGCCGAGCGGATACGACGTAGTGAAGATACCTGCCGGTAAGCACAACGATAGGATAGAGTTCGGAAAGGAAAAGAGAGTTCTCTATTTCGCAAAGGGAGAACACATTTTAAAATACGGCGTGGAATTTTTGAACAACACGGCTGTTTATCTCGAAAACGGCGCTTATATCTACGCCGACACGCCTGCCGCCGACGAGGAAAAGACTATCGAAACGGATTGGGCGGGCATGCCGCGTTGGAAAGCGCTTTTCGAGGGCAATAACGTCAAAAACGTCAAGATTTACGGCAGGGGCGTTATCGATCTTTCACGTTTGGCATGGCACGCACGTTCGGCGGTGAGATTCGACGCTTCGAGCGATATAACGGTAGAGGGCGTAACGCTTAACAATGCGCCCGAATGGACCATGTATTTTACGCAATGTAAAAATATTGCCGTAGAGGATATACTCTTATTCGGCTATCGTCAGAACAGCGACGGCGTGTGTTTTGTGGACAGTGCAAACGTGCTTTGCAAGAACTGTTTCGCACGTTCGGGCGACGACCTTTTCGAGGTGAAGTCGATGTACGGCGCATGCAATATAGAAATCAAGGATATTCGCTTTGAAAAATGCAACGCATGGCCGGACAAGGCGAGAGGGCTCGGCATCATTTCCGAAAGCAAGCGTGATATGAAGGAGATATATTTCACCGATTGTTCCGTAGGATATGCGAGCGCCGAATGGATGGACGCTCTCGGCGGAGTGGTGGTCATTCTCGCAGACGACGCAAAGATAAATGACGTTTACTTTGAAAATATAGAAATTTACAGCAGCGCAAAATATCCCGTGAACGTTACGATCGAGGAGAGTTCGGGCGCAGTGGTAGAGAAAGTTGTTTTCAGAAATCTCGACATAAGGGGCGATAAAGAGGTGCGCCTATCGAACGAATCGGCGCACGGCGGAGCGATAAAGAGCGTCGTGTTCGAGGGGTGCAAGAGAAACGGCGCACTCATAAACGGTTACGCCGCCCTCGATCTCAAATTGACCAACGTCGGCATATCCGTCGTTACGATAGAATAAAAAATGGCAATATAAATGGTTTTCGCCGTGCCGCTTTTGAAGCGGCACGGCGAATTTTATTCTTTAAACCGAGATGGCGGAAAGCCGTAATACTTTTTAAATTCTTTTGAAAAGTAGAAGGGCGAATTGTAGCCCGTGAGGTACGCTATCTGACTTATGCTGTACGTCCCCGACCGAAGAAGATCTTTCGCACGGAGCATGCGCAGCCTCGTTACATATTCCACGGGCGAAGTGTTTGTAACTTCCTTGAAGATGCGTGAGATGTACGAAGTGGTGTAGAACATGCTTTCGGCTATTTTGCCGATAGAAAAGTCCTGATCGGTGTAAGTGCGCTCAATAACGTCGGTGATCTTTTTCACCTTTTGTTTTTTTGCGGTAGTTATTTCGCTGCTCATCTTTCTCTCGTCGGCTATCTCCGCAAAAAATTTCATTGCGAAAGGCATATAGAAAGAAACGTTTCTCTTTACGGTGTTTTTGGCAATGCTTATCATTTCTCGCCATTGCTGCTTTAAATAAGCGGCGTTCTGCACAGAATAATAATTGTTGGTAAGCGTAAATTTCGCACAGCGGACGAGTTTTTCGGTTTCCTTGCCGACGAAGTTTACCCAGATATACTCCCACGGATCGTTCTTGTCGGGGTAATAATAAATATCCCTTTCTTCGCTGTACGTCGTGCGGGGCGGAATAAAGAATGCGTCGTTAGCCGTGAGCTTTTTGGTCTGCCCGTCGTTCACGATATAGCCCGTTCCCGACAAAATGAGGTGGAAAGTGTATTCCTCGGCGTTCGTGTGGCGGGAAATCGCCTTTTGCGGTCGGCATTTTTCACTGCCGATGAAAGAGGGATAAAAGCCGAGATGCAGATCGTCCTCGAGATATTTTGAAAAATGTTCGGATAATATGAAATCCATCGAAGGTTGTTTGCCCATACTTTCATTATAAAGCAAAAGTAAAAAAATTACAAGCGCTTTACCATATAAAAGGCGGTTTAAGTATAAGATTTGTAAAAATAATATAGGTTTTGTAAAATAATAATATTGACTATCACTGAAAAAATGATAAAATGAAATTATCAAAAAAAAATTTATAACCTGAAACAAAAATAAGGAGGGAATTTATGTTACGTTCCAAAAAAATCGGGTTAGCAGCAATTTTTGCTTTGTGCATCGCTTTGTTCTGCGGCAGCATGTCTGTTGTTGCCATGGCGGAGGGCGAGGACAATACCATTACCGTTACCACAAATTTCGGTCAGATCCAGACGCTTGACGGCGCCGGCAATATCGTCGCTCACAAGGGCGTTGCGGTAAACGCCGATGCAACTCACGGTGCAATCCCCACAGACGAATGGGGCAGCCCGTTCCACATCGCCGACGAATCGTATATCATTTACGAGATCAAGGCTACCGACAACGGCGCAAACCAAGTTTTCGACACGCTCAAATTGAATGTGAACGCAAGGGTATGGAATCAGGACAACGGCACCGCCCACAACGAGAACGCTATCAATATTTATATCGGAACTTCTCCCGCAACGGCAAACATACTCATGCATTCTTATACCCCCGGCGAAAAGAACACGGGCGCAGCTTTTGCCGACCTCGCAGAGACCGATTTAAGCGTTGCCGCAGGTTTCGCCAAGGCTTACGTTAAAGTGGAGCTCAAACAGAGCAAAGTAAGCGGCGAAGGCACGGTTGCGGACGCAAACGGCAATATAGATATATGGTTTGCCGGCATTAAGCTCAACACGATAACCTTCACGGCTACCACGAAAGAGGGCGTCGCACCCGAAGTTAAAGATTTCACTTTGTCGGACAACTTCACTACCACGCAGATAACCGCTACCAACGTCAAGGAAGCCGTCGGCGTATGTTCCGACGCAAACGAACACGGGATAGTTCCCGGGGCAACTTGGGGCGGATCTATCGACATTGCGGACAGCTCTTATATCGTATATAAGCTTTCCGCAGACGAGGACAAGAACTTCGACGAGCTTTCTATCTCTCTTTCCGGCAAGATATGGAATCAGGATAATGCAGATTGCCATAACAACAACAAGATAAACGTTTACGTCAGCGGCGACGGCGAAAAATACGAAAAAGCTGTTTCTTACGGCTGTACTAATACTGCCGAGTCCGGTTGGAATCTTGACGCAACCGCCGACATAACCGATTACGTTAAGGGCAAAGAGAACGTTTACGTCAAGATCGAACTCGTTCAGGACAAGGCGGCGGGAGCTAATCTCGAACTCGCATTTATCGGCGTAAAGCTTTACACCGTATCCTTCGAGGGCGAATTTGCCGACATCGCATACGTTACCGTTAAATATAACGACGGCGAAAATACGCTTTACGAGGACGTTCGCCAGAGAAATGGCGAGGCTTTAAACGGCTATATTCCGGCGGAAAAAGAGGGTTATGAGTTCGTCGGTTGGTTTACCGACGCTGAACTTACCGCCGAGATAGAGGACGGCGCAGTTGTAAGCGAGGACGTTACGCTTTACGGTCAGTGGAAAGAGATCGAGAAGGAAGAAGAGTCCGAATCTGCTTCCGAAGGCGAGTCCGTTTCCGCAGAAGATTCCGCTAAAACTTCCGACGAAGGCTCGGAAGAAGGTTGCGGAGGAGCTGTAAACGGCACTTATGCCGCAGTTTTCGCAGTGCTTGCCGCACTCGGCGCAGCAGCCCTTCTCAGAAAGAAGAGAGAAAACTAATAGCGTATAATCAAAGCTTGATGAAGGGGCGTTTGTTTTAGGCAAAGCCCCTTTACCGCATTTTATATATTACTCAGAGGTTTATTTTAATGAACAGAAAGAAGTTGTATTCGGGTATTTTAGCCGTCTGTCTTGCGGCGGCTACGGCGCTGTCGTCTGCGGCGTGCGCTAAGCAAAACGATAACGAGAGCGGCGGAGAGGCGGGCGAAGTAAAGAAATTATTCGTCGATCTACACACGCTTATGCCGTCGGCGAGCGAAAACGCTACGCCCGACCAGCCGCACCCCGTCAACGCAAGCCGATATATTGCGGCGGCGTATAAGACGCTGAGCGGCACGGAGATCGTCTGGGCGTCGGACTATGCGAAGCCCGTCGACAACATAAACAATATTTCGGCTTGGTTCAATCAGCAGATCAATATCAAAAACTGTCCTGCCATCGGCTTTACGTTCGGAACGAAAATGCAGGAGGACGGCATATACCTCGATCTCGGCGAATATCTCGAAAGACCTAACCCTTACGTTGCGGGCAACACCCGTTGGAAAGACCTCTT
>CACXDQ010000055.1 GCA_902766475.1 uncultured Eubacteriales bacterium | reverse complement strand
GCGCCGCCTGCAAAATAAATTTTCGCCTCATGTAAGTTGCGGTCTGCTTTTCGGTAAGCTCGACAAAAACTTTACTCATTTTTCCTCCTTGTGTTTTATTTTATATTGGCTCGGCGTTTCGTTCACTACGTCCTTGAATTTGACGTGAAAATATTTCAGATCGTCAAATCCGACGAGTTCGGCTATCGTCGATACGGGATAATCTGTATTTAAAAGGTATCTGCAAGCCTGTTCTATGCGATATTTCACGACGAATGAAATTATCGAGGTATCCCTCTCCCTCTTGAACAGCCTTTGAAGGTATTGAGTATTAAGACCGCACGCCTTGGCTACGTCGTCCACCTTTATCGTCTTGTCGAAATTCTGTTTGATATAGTTTTCGGCGGTTTCGATATAGGTGTCGATCTGCTTTTTCGCCGTCGCTCCGTCCACCCTCTTCGCCTTTCTCGTCGGAAGTATTCTGAAAATCTTCGTCAGCAATATCTTAGTGAGCGAATAGGTCATATCCTCGTATTGCCAACGCTTGTTTTCATATTCTTCCACTATCTTATAGATAAGCTCTTTACCGTCCGGTATCTGCTCTTTCGTGTACACCGTATCCGGAGAGAGGAGCTTATAATCGAATTGGTAGAAGTCATGAGGAAAGATGATGTTTATTATCGAAAAGCTTTCCGCCTCGCCTATCGGGCGAATGGAATGCATTACGTTTCTGTCTGCGATAACGAATATATCGCCCTCTTTCAGGCGTATATGTTTGCTGCCTATATCGTTTTCGGCTTCGCCGCCGACGACGTAGACAAGCTCGACGAACTCATGCGAGTGCTGAACGATAGAATCGTATCCGCCGCTCTTGACGGCTACGACGTTGACTTTTGAGTCAAACATTTTGAGATTGTACGACATATCCTCACCTATCTCGTGAACACAAGATTTTCCCCGTCGGATATAACGTATCCCTCGCCGCTCTTCTTTGCGGTTTTGGGAGCGATGAAGCCTTCGGGAACGTACACGACGCCCTCGCCGCCGTCCGACCTTATGTCGAACGCCTTGCCGTCGTAGGAAATATATATCATGCCATTGCCTATCGGACAGCCGCATTTGAAATTCGGCATCATCCAAAGCTTGGGTCTACATACGAAACTCTTATATCCGAGCGACGACGGCTTTATGCCCAAAATACAATTATATATGAGGTAAATTGGGTTTGCGCCCCAAGCGTGGCAAAGGCTCTTCCCGAACGGTCTGCCGTACATTGCGTACTTTTCCGCACCCTTTTCGTTGGGATCGAAAGCTTCCCAGAAGGTCGTAGCTCCGCACTTTAACATTCCGCCCCAATAATCTTTCATCTCCGAAACTATGTCATAGCCGCTGTCTATCTTACTTAATGCGGCTTGCTCGTAAAAGCGCATATACGGGGTGGTTATCTTCTGCACGTCGCCGTTTAAAAGCACTTTTTCAACGACGCTCTTCGTCATTTTTTCGTCTAAAAGGTCAAATAGTATGGCAAACATATTTGCGTATCTCGTAACCTTTTTCTGTAAAACGCCGTTATTTCTGCCGTGGACGAATCGACCGTCTTTATAAAATACTTCTATCGTCTTATCGAGGAGCTTTTGCGCCGTTTCGTCGTAATATGCCCCGTCGCCCTTATTTAAAAGCCTCGTTATCTCGGCGAATTTTCTGAGCGTTTGAACGAACAATATCTGCTCGAACGACGTTTCGCCCGTATTGTCCATTTCCGCCCAGTCTATAAACACCCAATCGCCCGTGATATAGTACAAAAAACCGTCCTCGTTGCGCCTTTGAAGGAGAAAATCCATATACCCCTTTGCGCTCTCGTACACACCGCTTACGAATTTCTCGTCGCCGCCGTATTCGAGGTAATCGTATAAGGACAATATCCAGTACATAGTATAGTCCATTATATGATTGATATGAGTTTTGATAGGCTCTTTGCCCTTCAATGCCGTTATGGTACGCTTTACCGTTTCATCGTCGCAAAAACTGTAATAATTGACTAAAAAACTCTGATATGCGTCGCCGCTCCACGCCCATCTGTCACGCTTTGCACCATCTAAAAAAAAGTCGCCTTTGCAGAGATCGAGAGTGTGGACGGAAACCTCGTATATCTTGTTTAAAGTATCGTCGTCGCTCTCGAAAAAGCCCTTATTTTTGACTTCCGACGTCTCTGACAGCACATTTATTTCCTTATAGGGGCAGTCCGCCTTTACGAAAAGATAGCGGAAAGCCTTGTTTATCGGCGTTTCCTCAGTTTCATTTAAGGCGGTAAATCTGTCGAGCTGTTCGCAATGCGCCTCGTCCGACACCTCTTCGAGAGATTCGCCGTAATAGCACTCGAACTTCGTGCCTTTTTTGCATCCTTTCAACCTTAAACGTGCCGAAATCTCCTTTCCGAAATCGTACAAAACACCCTTTTCGGTATTTTTTACGGCAACGGGAAAAACTTCCTCTTCATGCCTTACGTCGCTGTTGGGGCTTACGGCTATATCGTCGAATTTCCCGTCTGCGGCAGGGTAAAACACGTTGTCCTGACAAGTTACCCTGAACGTTTCGCTCGACGACTTTATCTCTTCGCCGTCGACGTAAACGCACGGGAGTTTTCCGACGTTGTTGACGAGTATCTGCATATGGTATTCGCCGGCGGGCAGATCGAGCACGCCGTCAAAATCATAAATATAGCCCAACTCTTCTATAAAAATATTAAACGTCCCGTCAACCTTTACGGTTATTCTGTTGCGCTTTGTCAGCTTGAAATCGCCGTAAAACTTTACGGTTACGTAATGGGTATCCATTCTCCAAAACGGAGTTATAAGCACGTCCCTTTCATAACGCTTTGCCATGCACTTGTTGAAAAGCGCAATTTCGTAATCTCCGGGATACCATATCCACTTAGCTTTTTTCGTCATCTCTGTAATTGATCTTATTAATCGTTGATTTTTACGGTAATACCGCCGTTATCCAAAGATTCGTCGGCGGCGAAAACGAGCAGATGCCCGTTTATAGAGTCCTCTATAACGGTCGCAGATACGGAGCGGGGCAAGCCCGATTCCATATTGACGAAATCGTTCACAAGTCTGCTGTCGCCGCCGCTGTGTCCGTCACCTTGGGCGACGTTCGTTATAACTTCCTCTCTCTCGTTCCAGAGGCAATTCGAAGGGTTGTACGTCCTCACGACGAACTTATTGTCCTCCAAAAAACCCTGAATTTCACCCTTTGTTCCTATTATGTGAATATTTCTGCCCGGTCTTGCAACGCCCGAGATCATGCTGTGCGTCGCAATAGACCCGTCGTCGAATTCGACGATGAACGCCTGTCTGTCGACTATGTCGGCGTCGGTCTTGTAGATACATATTCCCATCGGGTTATCCGTCTTTAAAGACTGTATCTTCTCTTCCGTCGTTATGTCCTCGTAATTTTTATTTAAGGAAGTGAAGGTATACTGTGCGAAATACTCGTTGTCGATAAGGAGCTTTTTGCAGGAATACGGACATTCGTTTTCGACCTCGCAATCGACAAGGCAGCGTTTTCCCGAGCCCTTCGGGGCATTTTTCTCGATAAAATAATGTCTGCCGCCGAAACTCGATACCTTTACGGGCTTTTTGCCGGCATTGAACCAACACAGAAGATCTGCGTCGTGACAACATTTAGCAAGGAGCATCGACGAGCCGCACCTTTTGCGGTTGTTCCACTTGCCCCTTATATACGAGGCAGAAGCGTGGGCGACGCCGACCATCTCGTTCGTCTCCATGCCGACTATGTCGCCTATCTCGCCGCTTAAAATTATTTCTTTTATTTTAAGATAGAACGGGGTATAGCGGAGAACGTGGCATATCATGAGCTTACAGCCGTGTTCGTCGGCTACCCTCTTCAATTCGAGAAGGTCTTTTTTATTATTTGTTATGGGTTTTTCAAGCAACATATCGTAGCCGAGCTTCAAAAACGGAATAGCCGTCTTTATATGGAGTTCGTCCATCGTGCCGTTAATTACGGCGTCGGCAATCTTGCCGAGTTTAAGACAATCTTCCATATCAGAAAAAAGCATTTCGTCTTTTAAGCCGAACATCTCTTTTGCGAGATTTCTGCGGAAGGGGTTGGGATCTATCGCCGCAACAACCTCTAATCTGTCGGGATTATTTAACGCATATTTGGTATAGGCGACCGCTCTATCGCCAAAACCTATTACAACAACACTTACTTTTTTCATTTATAGTACCTCACTGCAAGAAAAATATATCTTTCATCACTATAATTGTATCATAAAATCTACACAAAAGACAATGGATAAAAAAGTATTTGTTTTTAATTTATACTACCCCTTTTTAAACAAAATTATTCCATTATAAAATCTAATTTTTTCAATATTTTTCTCCCCGATAAAATGGCTTTTTGTGTATGTATGATTTGTCATTAGGCAAAATCATTAATTTACTTATTTACCTGAAAAGACAATTTGTCGTTTATTTGAAAAACAACGATACGTGACGCGATTGCGCCTACGGCGAACAATGCGCTCTCAGCCGAGTGCGTAGCCCGAACGCCACGGAGCGTAGCGAAGTATTCCGTCGCTTCGCCCCTTACGGATTTATCGTTTATTTAAGATAGTAAAAAGGCAAGGATTATTAGTATTTTCCTTGCCTTTTACTTTGATCTGTATTTAATTTTTACTTGTTGTTTATTAAATTTATATTTCTTTCTCGGGACGGGTATATTGTTCTCTTTGCAGAACTGTTCTACCCGTTTTTCTATTGTCTTTTGCGCAAACGGAATTATTCGCTTGTCCTTTAATTCTTCGACCGAAATATGACAGCGGTTTGCCGTCTTGCGCACTTTCTTTATAAACGCTTCGTTTGCCGGTTTTTCATATAATCCTAATTCACCTCTTACAATCAGTACAGCAATTCAATTTTAAAATGTCAACTAATTGAAATGTTTTACTAAAACGACTAAAAGTTTTCAGTTTTATTATACGTTTGCAAAAAATTTTTAAAAACTTTAAAATTTTTTATTAAAAAGTGAAATTTTCGGGTGAGTTTAACGGTTATATATAGAGGGGAAAATATTTTTCGGCGTTTGCATTGTTTGCAAGCGCCATATTTTATACTCAAAAGGCGGTGTTTATTATGATTGTATTATAGACGTGCCGACGGTCTTAAAACGACGGTAAAAGAAATATAAGTAGAGAATGATTATGGAGCAAACAAAGCAAATTAAACAGTTTCAGTTCTACGACTTTTACGCCGAAATATTAAACGGTTTAAATGACGAAGAGGCGGGACGAATGGCAAGGTTAATGTGTGAGTATATGTTTACGGACAACGCTGTGATTGACATTAAAGACGACAAAGAGCGGTTTTATTGGGGCAATCTCGTGGACGTATTACAGGAAAGTAAAGAGAACGAAATTAAAGGTAAGCAGTCAACCGGGCTTAACCGCAAGATGAAACATTTTACATTTCAGGATAACTTTTACGACGCAATTAAACTGCTCGATGATAAACAAAGCGGACAGTATATAAAGGCAATATGCGGATATATGTTCGACAACAAAACGCCTACGTTAAAACCGCCGTCAGATAGTTTTTTCACTCTCGCAAAGCGCAAGTTAGACTTATCTAAAACACGCAAGAGAATCGGCAGTAAAGGCGGCAAGACGGAGAAAATCCCCGTTACCGTAGAACAGGTCAATGCGGCAGATATAATGCGTGGACAGTCAATCGGAATGGACGGTTTTCTGAAACATAATCCGCACGTCAAGAACGATATCTATAAATCGAGTATGCACCTTACGAGTTGTATCGATTGGACGACGCTTGACTGTGAATTGCCCTATTCGGAGTATCGTGACAGCACAAGTCTGTATCAGATACTGACGCACTACAAAGAAATAATCGGGAGATAATTATCGAGCAAAATGCAAGCAAATTACAAGCAAAATTTATTACTTTATCTTAAAGTATAGCACACTATACTTCGCAAGCGAAGTTTAGTGTGCTCTGCGAGGCTTTTAAAAAGAAAAGCAAGGAGGAAAAACAATATCGTATTTAGTATGTTATATGTTTACGCCGGAAGTAACTAGCAGATCAAGCCGATTGGAAGAGATAAAGGAGGAATTAAAAGATGAACGAGAGCGACAAGAGAACCTAAACGGTTATTACCATAGCAGATAAAAAGCGCAAAAACTATTCTTTTTTAAAAAAACTATTGACAACTGAAAAAGAATAGCGTATAATGTGTGTTAATACGAGAATAGTTTTAAGAGGTTTTTATGGAAAAGAAAGAAGATACTCCCATAAGAGTAGCTCGCAGAAAGTACGAAGCAAAAGTAAAGGATAAAAGAAAAGCGAAAAGCGGAAACTTCGGGACTATGATCCCGAGAGATTTGTTTGAAGAGATAAACGCCTTTTTAGCCGAAAACAATATTACGAAAGTAACTCTTATCCGTGAAGGATACGAAGCCTTGAAGGAAAAAGTAAAAGATAACAAATGACAAAGAAGGAACGTTCTTTCTGCATAGACAATTTAATAACAACTTAATATTATCCGACTTATAGGACTTTACGGGCACGCGACGAAAAAATACAAAGCCGACTACCTGCAACTCCCTGAAAATGTCAGGAAATAAGATAAGGAGCGAAATTTGTTTATGACAATTCAATGTCTAAAGGCGATTTTTTATATCGCTTTTATAAACAATAAAAATAAGGAGATTTGGAATATAGAAGAAACAATTATGAAACAATAAGCAATGACAATGATTTAGATTTTATTGCATTGCACAGGCAACTCTCGGCAATTTCTCAGTCATTGAATAAAATTGCCGAAACAAGGGAAAATTCGGGAGAAGATAAATTTAATCGCAAACTAGTTTTTAAATTTACAAAAAAGGAGATTAAGGATATGCCCGAATCAATAAGAAAAATTTTTATAGCAAACAATTATATAGTCAGTTATCGCATAACGAGCAACGGATATTACGAGGCGAGAGTAAGAAGAAAAGATATGTATATCGAGGCTTCCGGCAGAGATTTCGAGACGATGCGAAGAAGATTTATAAACAGATTGAACGATTATTACACACGGTCTGTTTACGAAACTATTTCTTACGCAAAACCCAATTCGACAAGCAAAACTCCGCTATTTACCGCTTACGCCGAAGAATGGCTGAAAATCAAAGAACAAACTACAAAGCCTTCTACATATAAGGAATACGCGAGGACGTATAATACCGACCTAAAACCGACATTTTCAGGCAAAAGATTAGCTGAAATAAAGCGAACGGACGTTCAAAATTACCTATTTGCTATTGTAAAAGAAGGCAAAAACAGAAAAGCGGAAAAAATCGCGCTGATGCTGAATTGCATATTCGATATGGCGCAGGAAGATTTCAATATCCCCTCGCCAATGAAAAAAGTCGTGTTGCCGCATTACCAGACTAAAAAGGGAAACGCCTTGACAAAAGACGAAGAATTACGGCTTATAAATTATTGTAAAAGCAATAAAGGCGTCGAGGGGACGGATGCGCTGCTCGTGTTGAATTTTTTCGGATTGAGAAAATCGGAACTGAAAACCATCGAAGTGATAGACGGAAAATGGCTACAATGCGAAACGAGTAAAGAACGGTTAGGTCAAGGCTCGGTTTTAAGAAAAATTCCTTTTACGCCGGCATTCCGCAAAGTTTCGGCAATAGTAGATTTTGAGAAAGCTAAAAAGGTAAACTTAAATACTCTTGCAAGCAGAATGAAAAAACTCTTCCCGTCGCACCACCTGCACGAACTGCG
>CACXDQ010000054.1 GCA_902766475.1 uncultured Eubacteriales bacterium | reverse complement strand
TACGATTTGACGGTAACGCCGTCGGGCAGCCCCGTTACGGTAACGGAATGTTCTTTTCCGTCGTAAGTAAACGCTTTATCGTATTCCCAACGGGCGGACGACATATCGTAATTGGGTTTCGTGATCGCCCATTCGAGGTCGTCAACGGAAGGGGCGTTGTAATTAGCTGTGTCGTAGGCAAGTTCTGCGCTTGCGGTATATCCGCCCACTTCGGTGTATGCGTTGGCGGAATACGATTTGACGGTAACGCCGTCGGGCAGCCCGGTAATGAAAACGGAGTGCTCTTGTCCGTCGTATTCAAACGGCAAGGCATAGTCCCAATGAGCGGACGACAGATCGTAGGTCGCCTTGTTTATCGTGAGGGTTGCGCCGAGCGTCAAAGTTTCGTAACCGCTCAATGAAACGGTGGCTTTTGCCTCGTACACGCCGACGTTGGTCGCACTGTTGTTTTCGTAGACGACGTCAGCTCCGTCAGGCAGTTCTCCGCTAAGCATAAGCTCGTGTGCGCTTCCGTCATAGGTAAGCGCCATATCGCTGAAAGTTACGCCCGTAAACGTTTTCGGCGAACTGTTGCCGACAACTATCGGTACGACGATCGCCGTCGGTATGGCGACTGCGGCGATAGCAGAAGCTATAATGATTATTTTTTTCATAAATTCCTCCCTTTATTTACAACGGCAACGCCGTTTTTGTAATTTTCAGTTTTCCGTCAATTCGGGATAACGGATATTCTTTACTATCGCATAGGGATATACGAACAAGCTTAACGTCAAGCAAACTATCAATGCGAATATCAGTGCCGCAATGCTTATTATCCAACCGATTATCCAAAAAGCTATTTTTGCGACAATGAGAAAGATAAAACCGCCTATATCGAAACTGAATAATATCCCGGGGAAGTGTATGCTCCACGAAGCTATGCTTATAAACAAGTCTTCTATAAAGTTATTTCTCAAAAACAGACATCCGATAAAGGTAAACGTCAATATCGGCATTACCACCGCTTCGACTATGTAGAGCGGTTTAAACGACATTTTCCACATGAGAATAAGCGAGGCGATAAGGACGACGGCGGCGATGAGCGTGCCGAAGATAAACGATTTTTTCCTCTGTGATTCGCCGTACCATACCGCTTCTTTATGCTGTTGTTCCTTTATCTTTTTGTCGCAAGCGGTGCATATGTAAGTTTTTGTCGTAGAGTGTCCGAAATGCTGCGTTTGAGAAACGATCTCAGAGCTTTTATAAATAGGTCTTTTGCATTTGTCGCAGATTGCGAGGACGGGCTTTGCTTGTTCTACTATTATTTTTTCTTTTACCTCGGTAACAACTTCGGGCTTGGGCTTTTTATCCGGACCGCCTATTACCTCGTCGGTAGTAACGCCGAATATTTTTGCGAGGTTGCTGATCGTGTCGACAGACGGCTCGACTTCTCCGTTTTCCCATCTCGAAACGGCTTGCGAAGTTACGTGAAGCATATCCGCAACTTCTTTTTGAGTTAAATTTTTTTCCTTTCGTAAATTCTTAATGTTTTCCGAAATCATTTGTACAGCTCCTTTAATACTGTAGGATCAACCGCTTTCGTGCTTGGTCCCCAATTTACTTCGGTTTAAATTTTAGCACAATTTCAAGGCAAAAACAACGATTTATCCGCTCGAACGACTCAACAATCTGTTGATTTGGTAAACATTTTGTTGAATTTGCCCAAAACTGCGTGTTTTTTATAAAATTTGGTAAAAAATGAGGGCGTTTTTTAGTTTTATCAACAAAATGTTGAGAAGAAAATACAGTCGGTTTAATTACAAACACAACGTAATTATAACATTTTTATGCGGCGTTTGCAAGTAAAAAACAACGGAATAAAAAGATGTTGACAAAAGGGGGGATAATATGGTAAAATATAATATATAAAAAATTAAGGAGATTGGGTTATGAAAGATAATTGGGATAAGGTTTTTCCGCTTTCGGGTGAGGTAAATCATAAAAAAGTTTGCTTTAAAAATCACTTCGGAATTACGCTTTCGGCGGATATGTATTCGCCCAAAAAGGCGGCGGGAAAGCTGCCGGCTATCGCCGTGTCGGGTCCGTTCGGCGCCGTCAAGGAACAGTCGAGCGGGCTGTATGCGCAGGAGATGGCGAGAAGAGGTTTTCTGACTATCGCATTCGACCCTTCGTTCACGGGGGAGAGCGGCGGCGAGCCACGCTATATGAATTCGCCCGATATAAACGTTGAGGACTTTCAAGCGGCGGTCGATTTCCTTTCCAACCTCGACGAGGTAAACCCCGATAAAATTTCCATAATAGGTATTTGCGGTTGGGGCGGAATGGCTATTCAGACGGCTTGCATCGACACGAGGATAAAGGCGACGGTTGCGGTAACGATGTACGATATGTCGAGGGTAACGGGCAACGGCTATTTCGACGGCGAGGACAGCGAAGAGGCGAGATACCAAAAGAGAGTCGCTTTGAACGAGCAGAGGACGAAAGACTTTAAAAACGGCAACTATGCGCTCGGCGGCGGGGTTGTGGACGACCCCACGGGTATGCCCGATTTCGTCAAGCAATATTATGATTATTATAAGACGAAGAGGGGTTATCACCCACGCTCTTTGAACAGCAACGGCGGCTGGAACGTCACGGCGTCGACTTCGCTTTTAAATACGAGATTGTTCACCTATGCCGGCGAGATAAGAAACGCCGTAATGGTCGTTCACGGCGAAAAGGCGCACAGCAGATATTTCGGAGAGGACGCATTCAAGCTGCTCAGGGGCGAAAATAAGGAGCTTTTAATCGTGCCGGGCGCAACGCATTGCGACCTCTACGACGGCGGCGAAAAGGGAGATAAGATCCCGTTTGACGAAATAGAGAAGTTTATAGAGAAAAACATATAAAGAGCAACGCACATGATGCGGCGGTAGACAGAAATGTCTACCGCCGCAATTTTTTTGTAAGCAAAGGGGTGTAAGTGCTTTTTTTCGTTAGACAAAAATTTGCAAATATGGTATTATGTATATTATAAGGAGATGTATGCTGTTATGAAAAAACACTTTACGAAAATTATCTCGGTTCTTCTCATTGCCGTAATGGCGATGATGTTCGTCGCTTGCGGCGACGAGGCTCTTGAAAACAGCGGCGAAACGCAAACCGCCGAGTTTTCATTCAAATACTGGAACAAATGCGACGCACTCACTTCGCTTAAAAGCTACGTTACGGACGTAACGGACAAAAAGTCCGAAAACTTTATTCCCGTTGCGGACAGAATAGCCGTTTTCGATATGGACGGAACGCTTTACGGCGAACTTTTCCCCACCTATCTCGAATACCTTTTGATGGCTTACAGATGTCTTGACGACGAAAACTATACCGCCGACGAGGACGTAAAAGAGGTTGCGAGGACGATAAGGGAATGTTCTTTAACGGGAAGTTTCCCGAGCGATATGCCCATTAAGCACGCTCTCGGTCAGGCAAAGGCGTTCGCCGGGCTTACCCCCAAGGAATTTGAAGATTACGTCAAGGAATTTTTGAAACAGACGCCCGCCGGCTTTGAGGGAATGACTTATGCTACCGCATTTTATCTCCCCATGATAGAGGTTTTGGACTATTTGCACGAAAACGATTTCAAGACCTATATAGTAAGCGGCTCCGACCGCTTTATCTGCCGTGCCCTTGCGAGCGAGCCTTGCAACATTCCTTACGAACAGATAATAGGAATGGACGTCAAGCTCGAAGCTACCGGTCAGAACGGCAAGGACAGTTTAGACTATCAGTTCACCGCCGACGACAAGGTCGTGAGGACGGAAACGGTGCTTATCAAGAATTTAAAGACCAACAAGGTTTTACAGATAAATCAGGAGATAGACAAACAGCCCGTATTGTCGTTCGGCAACAGTTCGGGCGATCTCAGCATGCACGTCTATTCGATAACGAACAACAAATATAAAGCCGAGGCGTATATGCTCATCGCAAACGACGAAGAGAGAGATTACGGCAATACCGAAAAAGCCGAAAAGCTCGGAGAGCAGTGGAAGGAATACGGCTTTAACGTCATTTCCATGAAAGACGATTGGACTACCATTTACGGCGCCGGCGTTAAAAAGAGCGCATAAACGGGCTTTAACTTCAAGACATTTTCGGGCGGGAAAGCGCCCCTAAACGGAGAAACTATATGTGGATTTTTCACGGGTTTAAAATAGGCGGACTTCAACAGAAGATATTCAACTTAATGTTTTTATTTGTAGCCGCCCTTATAGGCGTATTCATAACCATAAGCCTCATTCAGCAAAGGAGCCTTACGGGTGTTGTGGAAGAAGCCAACAAAGAACAGCAATCGGCTATCACCGAGGTTTCGGAAGGTACGATGGACAGCGTTATAGCGCAGTCGCTCACAAAGACGACGGCGCTTCAAGCGTACATTGCGGACGACCTCTTTTCGGACGTAAAGACGGACGTAAGCACTCTTCATTCTTTCGCAACTCAGCTATTTATAAATAAGGATAGCTTTCACGACCACGCTTACGAAGCTCCGAAAGCCGAAAACGACGGCAAAACTTCGGTGCAGATGCAGCACGAAGAGGGCGTAGACCCTGCCGACTCGGAATATCTCGGGCTTATCGCCAACATGAGCGAAATAATGTCGTCCATGTTCGACAATTCGGATAAGCTCGGCGCATGTTTTGTGGCGACGACGGACGGCTGCATACTTTTCGTGAACGACCGTTCGGGCGTGAGCCTCGACGAAAACGGCAATGCCAAGACCTTCCCGGTAAGGCAAAGGCAATGGTATATTCAGGCGAAAGACGCCGGGAAACTCATATTTACGGGCGTTGAAGAAGATTATTCGACGGGGACGACGGGGCTTGTTTGCGCCGCACCCGTGTTTTATAACGGCGAAGTCGTTGCGGTGGTCGGGGCGGACATATTCCTCACTGCCGTAAGCGATTACGTCAACGGCTCTAACGCAAGCGGCGGCTTTATCTGCATTGTCAACGAGATGGGGCAGGTCATATTCTCCCCCAACAAGGAAGGCACGTTTAAAGCCGAGATCTCCGATTCTTCGCCCGATTTAAGGGACAACGAAAACGAGGAGCTTGCCAACTTCGTCAAAGAGTCGCTCGAAAAAAATACGGGGCTTGAACATATCTCCGTCGACGGTAAGGAATATTACCTCGTCGGCGTGCCGATGGCGACAGTAGGCTGGGCGGCGGTTTCGGCGGTTGAAGTTGAACTCACTCATCAGCCGACGGAAGTGATGCTCGCAAATTACGAGAGCATAAACGAAAAGTCGTTGACGGCGTACAGGGACGGCGCTCAGGAATCGGTAAAGATATTGCTCACGATCATCGTCGGGCTTGTCGTTCTGGCTATAGGCGCATCGATACTCGTAACGAGAAAGATGGTAAGACCCATCGAACATATGACGACGAGGATAAATTCGCTTTCCGACGGCGATACCGTTTTCGAGATGGAAAAGGTGTACAAGACGGGCGACGAGATAGAAATTCTCGCTCAATCGTTTGTCGATCTGTCGTCAAAGACGAGAGATTATATAGCAAAAATAACGGATATAACCGCCGAAAAGGAGAGGATAGGCACGGAGCTTGCCCTCGCTACGAGAATACAGGCGGATATGCTTCCGAACACCTACCCGGCATTTCCCGACCGCCCCGAATTCGACATTTACGCATCGATGGATCCGGCGAGAGAGGTCGGCGGCGATTTCTATGACTTCTTCCTCGTCGACGACGATCATCTCTGTATGCTCATTGCCGACGTTTCGGGAAAGGGAATTCCGGCGGCGCTGTTTATGATGGCTTCGAGGATAATTCTCGCAAGCAACGCAAAGCTCGGGAAGTCGCCCGCAGAGATACTCGAAGCGACAAATTCGACTATTTGTCAGAACAACCGTGAGGAGATGTTCGTGACGGTCTGGCTCGGCATACTCGAAATTTCCACGGGTAAGCTCACCGCCGCAAACGCCGGACATGAATACCCCGTCGTAATGCAGGCGGGCGAAAAGTTCGAGCTGTATAAGGACAAACACGGCTTTGTCATCGGCGGCATGGACGGAATGAAATATAAAGAGTATGAGATAAACTTGAAACCCGGCTCTAAACTGTTCATATATACCGACGGCGTGCCCGAGGCGACAAACGCCGAAAATCAATTATTCGGCACGGACAGAATGACGGGCGCACTCAACGAACACGCCGATGCGACGTGCGAGGAGATACTTAAAGGCGTAAGGGGCGCCGTGGACGAATTCGTCAAAGAGGCGGAACAGTTCGACGACCTTACAATGCTCTGTATGGAATATAAAGGAGAAATCAAAAAATGAAAGAAGTAAACGTAAACGTTACCGAAAACGAGGCGGTAATAAACCTCGTCGGCAGAGTCGATTCAAACAACGCTCACGCCGTGGAAGAGGAGATCACCGCAGGTTTGAGCGGAGCTATGGGGAAACCCGTTACGATAGACGCAGAGAAGCTCGAATATATCTCCTCGGCGGGGCTGAGGGTGCTTTTACACGTCAAAAAGACGTATAACGACATGAAGATCGTAAACGTAAGCAGCGACGTTTACGAAATTCTCGACATGACGGGCTTCACGCAGATGATGACCGTCGAAAAGGCTTACAGAGTCGTTTCCGTCGAGGGTTGCGAGGAGATAGGCAGGGGCGCAAACGGCACGATCTACCGTATTGACCAGGACAACGTCGTCAAGGTCTACAACAACGCCGACGCACTCAAAGACATTCAGCACGAGAGAGAGGTCGCAAGGGTTGCGCTCGTTCTCGGCATACCCACGGCTATTTCTTACGACGTGGTGAGGGTAGGAAACAGCTACGGCTCGGTATTCGAGCTTTTAAACGCAAGCTCTTTCTCCAAAATTCTCTCCACTCAGCCCGAGAAGATGGATTGGTGCGTGAGGGAATACACAAATATGCTCAAAAAGATACACGGCACAGTCGTTCCGGCGGGCAAGCTCCCCGACATGAGGGAAACGGCGATAGGTTGGGCGAAATTTATGCTCGATTACCTTCCCGAAAAAGAGGGCAAAAAGCTCCTCTCGCTCGTCGAAGCCGTTCCGCATGACGACCACATGATACACGGCGATTACCACACCAAAAACCTCGAACTTCAAGGCGACGAAGTGCTTATTATAGATATGGATACGCTCGCCGTCGGACACCCGATATTCGAGTTTGCGAGCATCTACAATGCGTTTATAGGCTATTCGGAATACGATCACGAAGTGGTAAAGCATTTCCAGGGCTTTGATTTCGAAACGTCGAAAAAATTCTTCCACAGCGTGCTTGCGGCGTACCTCGGCACGAACGACGAGGCAAAACTTAAAGAGGTTGAGGACAAGGCGAGGATAGTCGGCTATGCGAGAATGATCCGCCGCTCCATTCGCCGCCACGGGCTGGAAAAGGAAGAAACGAAAGCCGAGATAGAGCTTTGGACGAGTGAGCTTATAGAGCTTCTTAATAAAACCGACACTCTCCTTTTTTTGAGGAACGAGCTTGAAACGGAAGCTAAAAACGAGAATCTTTCGGAGGTTTTGGAGTTTATAGAAAAGCACCTCGAAGAGGTCGGCTGCCCCATGAAAACGCAGATGCAGATAAGCGTTGCCGCCGAAGAAATATTCGTAAATATCGCAAATTACGCCTATTCCCCGAGGGTCGGCAAGGCGACGGTGAGGGTCGAGGTAACTCAGCACCCGTTATCTATCACGATAACGTTTATCGACAACGGCAAGCCTTTCGACCCCACTAAGAAAGCCGATCCGGACGTAACGCTTTCGGCGGAAGAGAGGGATATAGGCGGGCTTGGAATATTCATGACGAAAAAGATTATGGACGACGTCGTGTACCATTACGTCGACGGCAAAAATATTCTCACGCTCAAAAAGGATATCGGCTGATGGTTTATCCCAAGAAAATAGATCTGCACATTCACACTACGGCGTCCGACGGAACGTTTACGCCGAGGGAAGTTGCGGGCTTTGTCGCCGCCGAGGGCGTGGAGCTGTTTTCGATAACCGATCACGACGCCGTAAAGGGCTGTAAGGAAGTGTTGGACAGCATGACGGAAAATTCGCCCGCCTTCATAACGGGCGTGGAATTTTCCTGTAAGGACGAGGAAGGGCAGTATCACGTTTTAGGTTACGGCTACGACGAAAATTCTAAGAAGATAACCGACGTGGTAGACAAAGGACATGATTTCAGAATGCAAAAATTGCAGATAAGGCTTGACTTTCTGAAAGATACTTTCGGCTTTACCTTTTCAGGCGACGACGTAAAGTATCTCCGCTCTTTAAACAACCCCGGCAAGCCGCATATAGGCAATATGATGGTAAAATACGGCTATGCAAAGACGAGGAGCGAGGCGATAACCGACTTTCTCGACAAACTTCACGTCGGCGACGAATACGTCCGCCCCGAAGAGGCGATAGAGGGCATACTCG
>CACXDQ010000053.1 GCA_902766475.1 uncultured Eubacteriales bacterium | reverse complement strand
GAAGCTCCTATTTTACCACTAAACTACGCCCGCATAATATTTAATTAAAAATTTAAAAGCTTTTATGTTTAGGTTGCGCCGATGTGCGGCGCAACCTACTTTGTTATTTTACAACAAATTTTTCTTTATTGCAAGCGTTTTTATCACCTTTTCGGAAATTAGCACCGAAATTAAAGTTATAGTCGCCCCAACGACGACGTCGCTAAGATAATGCGCTCCCATTATCAACCTCGACACCGCAACGATTATCGTATATGCCGCCGCCACCGAAAAAAGCACGACTCTGTATTTAAGATATTTTTTATCCTCAAAACCGAGGAACACGGGCAATGAGGCGATAGTAAAAATCATTGCCGCCCCCGTCGTGTGTCCGGAAGGGAACGATTTGAAAACTTCTTCTCCGAGCCCGAGAGATATCATCTCTTCCGTCAGCACCCCTTTGCCGTTTGCGTGATACCAAGGGGTAAATAGAGAATACCCCTCTACCCCGTTCGATTCAAGAACGTACATCGCACGGTAACGGAGCCTGCCGAACAGAGGTTTTATTACGAGATGAACAGCTCCTTGCGATATAGCTAAGGCACATATTGCCGCAACCGCCCAAACAGAGAGCCTGAACAATTTTTCGCCGTCAACATTTCTTATCGCAAAGAGGCTACTAAACGTCGCCGCAATACCGAAAAGACCGCTGATTGCCAAAACCAATATTTTATGTCCGTCCTTCCAGCTTTCTGCGTCGTGCATTTTGCAGATATATCCGATAGTTCTATACGCAACGAGAGCATAGACAAAAACCGCAAGTGCGGCGCATATCGCCGAGATTACGATGCGTGCTTTACCCTTTGAACACTTATAAGCATACATGCAAATGAAGCATACGCCAATGCCCGGGACAATATACGTCGGATCTTCTCCGACGACCTCGAACATCCTTCCGAAAACGTTTGAGGAATAATATTTTCCGTCAGATAATCGTGCTATAGCCGCAGTAATGTCAAAATCAAAGAACGTAGCGACGACGAGCAGACCACCCAATAACAGCGCTGTGCATATAATGGCGATAAGCCCCGCCTTTTTCAGCACGTTTGATTTTTCATTCATTTTCTATCACCTTTATTGAACTTGCCGATAACTTCGCTCACCTGACCGACGTATGCGAACGTGTCGGGGTATTTGGTGATTATGCGTTGAAATTTAGCTATCTGTCTCGGCCTTATTATACATATTAACAAGTTCTTGTTTTTATGCTCGAACATACCCTCTGCGGGCGTGATGGTAACGCCGTGTCCGAGCTTTTGTATTATCTCTTTTGAGATCTCCTCGGCGTGTTCGGTTATCACCTCGAACTTCAAGCCGCTCTTAGAGCCTTGAAGAATGAGATCGCATACAACGGACGATATGTAGATGTATATCACGGAGAGAAAAACGGGCATAAGGTCGTCGTTATAAACGAATACCGAAACGAACATTATTACGCCGTTTACGGCGAATATCATCGAAGCGACGCTCTTATGCGGATGGCGTTTCTGCACCATTGCGCCTATTATGTCGGCGCCGCCCGTGGACGAATTGACCTTTAATGCGCATGCGAGAGAAACACCGCAGAGCGCCCCGCCTATAATTGCCGAAACGAGCCTTATGCCCGTATCGGTTATAAACCCGACTTCTTTATCGAATGCTTTCGTGCTTACGATAAAGTTGTAATTGGGATCGATAACGTTGTCGAAGAGATACATTATCGCCGACATTATAATTATCGTAAAAAACGTCTTTATCGCAAAATCTTTGGACAACACTTTTGCCGCAACGAGGAGAATGGGAAGGTTTAAGCCGATAATTATTATCGAACTTAAATCTCCGCCGGCGCTCGCCCCTCTGAAGAAGAGGTGCTGTACCATTGCGACGATACCGCCTATGCCGCCCGGCGCAAAGCCGGACGGACTTACGAAATAGTGAAAGTGTATGCTGTAAAACGCCGCCGACAAAAAGATAAACAGTGCGTTTATCCAAAAAATCTTCCTCTTGCTCTTTTTCTTTGTAAGTGCGGCGTCTTTTTTTACGCCGTAATATACGTTTCCGTCTGTGCCGCCCGTCGGCGCCGTCTCATTAGTTTCCATATATCGACCCTCTTTTTTGTCATCGAAATAAATGATAACACAAAAGATAAAAATTGTCACTTGTTTTTCACTTAAAAAAATACTTTTTAAAACTTTTCTTTCATTTAGCCGTTCACTCACTTTAAAAGCCTTGAAAAAGTTTTGGTTTTGTGATATAATTTTTTAAGAATTTGTTTTTTTAGCGGAGATAAAAGCTATGGACATGAAAAAGGTAGAGCCGAAATGGCAACTCAAATGGGAAAAGGAAAAACTTTATTCGTTCGATAAGTCAAAGATGGACAAGAAATTTTACTGTCTTGAAATGTTTTCCTATCCATCTGCGTCTAAACTGCATTTGGGGCATTGGTATAATTACGGGCTAACGGACAGTTTTGCAAGATATAAGAGAATGAAGGGCTTCGAGGTATTCGAGCCGATGGGCTTCGACGCATTCGGTCTGCCCGCCGAAAATTATGCCATAAAGACGGGCGTTCACCCCGAAACTTCCACGCTTTCCAACATCAAGACGATGGAAGGACAGTTAAAGGCGATGGGCGCAATGTTCGATTGGGACGCCGAGATAAAGACGTGTATGCCCGATTATTATAAATGGACGCAGTGGCTGTTTTTAAAGCTCTACGACAAGGGGCTTGCTTACAGAAAGGAAGCGCCCGTAAACTGGTGTCCTTCGTGCAATACGGTGCTTGCGAACGAACAGGTAGTCGACGGCAAGTGCGAGAGGTGCGGAACGGAAGTCGTAAAGCGTGATCTCACGCAATGGTTTTTCAAAATAACCGATTACGCCGAAGAACTTCTCCAAAAGCTCGACGGGTTGGACTGGCCGGAAAAGACCAAAGCCATGCAGAAAAACTGGATAGGCAAATCCGAGGGCGGAGAGATAACGTTCAAGACGGAAAGCGGCGACGAATTCAACGTATTCACTACCCGTGCGGACACCCTTTTAGGCGTTTCTTACGTCGTTCTCGCCCCCGAACACCCACTCGTTAAAAAACTCACCACCGACGAACAGAGAGAAGCCGTCGAAAAATACATAGAGCAAACTTCCAAGACGGAAGAGATAGAGAGATTGTCTACCGCAAGGGAAAAGACGGGCGTTTTCACGGGCGCTTATGCGATTCACCCGATAACGGGCAAAAAAGTGCCTATACTCGCCGCAGATTACGTTCTTTATTCTTACGGAACGGGCGCAGTAATGGGCGTTCCGGCGCACGACGAGAGAGATTATAAGTTCGCCGTCAAGCACAATATGCCAATTAACAGAGTGATCGCTTCAAAGGACGGCAACGACGAGCTTCCGTATTGCGAGGACGGCGTTCTCGTAAACAGTATGGAATACGACGGTCTTACTTCCGCCGAAGCGAGAAAGGCGATATTGGACAGGCTTGCCGCCGAGAAAAAGGGCGGGCACAAGGTAAATTACAGACTTCGTGACTGGCTCGTTTCAAGGCAGAGATACTGGGGCGCACCCATTCCGATGATACATTGCCCCAAGTGCGGCGCAGTGCCCGTACCCTATAAAGATCTGCCCGTACTTCTTCCCAAGAACGTGGAATTCCGCCCCGACGGAAAATCGCCGCTCGCTAAATGCGAGAGCTTTATGAATACGAAATGCCCCGTCTGCGGCGGCGACGCAAAGAGAGATCCCGACACGCTCGACACGTTCGTATGTTCGAGCTGGTATTATCTCCGCTATCCCGACAACAAGAACGAGGATATGCCGTTCGATCCCGAAATAATCAACAAGATGCTCCCCGTCGACAAATACGTCGGCGGCCCAGAACACGCCTGCATGCACCTTTTATACGCAAGGTTTATCACCAAGGCTTTGAGGGATATGGGCTATCTCAAATTCGACGAGCCGTTCACTTCGCTCACCCATCAGGGCATAATTTTAGGTCCCGACGGTTTCAGAATGAGCAAGTCGAGAGGAAACGTCGTTTCACCCGACACGTATATCGACACTTACGGCTCGGACGTATTCAGGCTTTACTTAATGTTCGGGTTTGACTATACCGCCGGCGGCCCGTGGGACGACAACGGAATTAAATCGATAGCAAAATTCACGGACAAGATAGAAAGGCTCGTCGATAAAGTGAAGGGATATTCTTCTGAAATGCCGAGCGAAAAGGGCTCCGACGAAAAAGAACTTCTCTACGCCGAAGCTTACGCCGTCAAAAACGTCGACAGAGATATGAATAACTTCTCTTTCAATACGGCTGTCGCAAGACTTATGGAATTCGTTACGGCGATAAACAAATACGACGGCTTGAACGAAAAATGCGAAGGGCTTGTCAGAAAGACGGTAAAGACGCTCGTTCTGCTCATTGCGCCGTGCGCACCCCATTTTGCCGAAGAGCTTTGGGAAATTCTCGGCGGAACTGACTCGGTATTCAACGAGAGCTATCCCGAATACGACGAAAAGGCGCTCGTCAAAGACGAAGTGGAGCTTGCCGTTCAGAT
>CACXDQ010000052.1 GCA_902766475.1 uncultured Eubacteriales bacterium | reverse complement strand
TAAATATAACTTTGCGTAGCAAAATATAACTGCGAAAGCAATATAACTTGCCGATAGGCAAATATAACTAGTGCGTCAGTAATAATCCCTATTACTGACGCACTAAACTCCGCCGTAAAATTATATTTTATCCGTATAAGGCTCTTGCCCGTACAGCGATTTTACGCCGTCGCTGTATTTTTTCATCTTGTCGTACTGCTTTATCTCAATATCGCTGTCAAAGTCCATAAGTCTTAGTTTCTGCGCCCTCGTGAGCTTCGACGGAACTTCGACGATAACCGTAACGTACAGATTGCCGCTGCCCCTTCTCGTCGCAATGCCCTTGCCCCTCACGGTAAACGTCTTGCCCGACTGAGTGCCTTCGGGGATAGTGAGATTTTCAACGTCGTCGAGCGTGGGTATCTTTACCGTTCCGCCGAGCGCCGCCGTCTTAAAATCTATGGGAAGGTCGATATAAAGATCGAAATTCTTACGAGTGAAGAGCTTGTGCGGAGCGACTTTGAATACGACTATGAGATCGCCCGGCTCGCCGCCCGTTGTCGATGCGTCGCCGTAACCTCTCTTCTTCATATAGCTGCCCGTATCCGCACCCGCCGGAATGTCGAGACGTACCGTCGTAGACTTTCTCTGATAGCCCTTGCCGCCGCAAGTAGTACACTTATCGGTAATTATTCTGCCCGTGCCGCCGCACAAATCGCACGGTCTTGTCTGCACCGTTCTGAAAATCGAATTGCCCGAAGCGTACTGAACATAACCGCTGCCGTGGCACTTGTCGCACGTCTTATACGCAGTTCCGTTCTTTGCACCGGTAGATCTGCAATCGGGACAAGGCTCGTTTCTCGAGTATGTAATATCCCTCTTACAGCCCTTTGCGGCGTCGAGGAAAGAAAGCTCTATCTCGATGGTCTTATCGTCGCCCGTTCTGTCTTGCTGAGCCGCTCTGCCGCCGCCCGTAAACTGACTGAATATATCTCCGAAAATATCCGAAAAGCCGCCGAAACCGCCGCCACCGCCGCCGAAACCGCCGCCACCGCCGCCGAAACCGCTGAAACCGCCGGCGCTTGCACCGGGGTGTTCGAGTTCGTAGTCGTACTGCTGACGTTTCTGAGGATCTGACAAAATTTCGTTAGCCTCGTTTATTTCCTTGAATTTTTTAGCACACTCCTCATCGTTGGGATGAAGGTCGGGGTGATATTGTCTGGCGAGTTTTCTGTAAGCCGATTTTATCTCGTCTTGCGTGGCTTTTTTGTCCACGCCGAGAGTTTCGTAGTAATTTGCCATTTATGACCTCGTAAATTTAATTAGCCGAATAAGGCGGTTATCCGCCGCCTTACTCCGATTATGATTTTAATTATTAATTCTGATGGAATTCCGTATCGCCGTCGGTAGAATCGTTTGCGGCGTTGGGGTTAGCGCCCTGAGCTTGCTGATAGAGCTTAGCAAATACGTTCTGTACGTCGTTGGAGAGCTTTTCGGTAGCCTTTACGATTCTGTCGTTGTCGTCGCTTGCAAGCTCTTCCTTAGCTTCTTTTACAGCGTTTTCAACGGTCGCTTTGTCCTCTTCGCTGAGCTTGTCGCCGTTGTCTTTTACAGTCTTTTCGACCTGGAAGATAAGGCTGTCGAGCTTGTTCTTGTTCTCTACCGCTTCCTTTCTCTTCTTATCCTCAGCCTCGTATCTCTCGGCTTCTTTTACAGCCTTGTCGATTTCCTCTTCGGAGAGGTTGGTGGACGAAGTGATGGTTATGTCCGCCGCCTTCTGCGTGCCGAGGTCTTTTGCCGTAACGTGAACTATGCCGTTTGCGTCTATATCGAAGGTAACTTCTATTTGAGGAATACCTCTCGGAGCGGGAGCTATTCCGCCGAGGTTGAACTGACCGAGCGTCTTGTTGTCCTTAGCGAACTGTCTTTCGCCTTGAAGGACGTGAATGGTAACTTCGGGCTGATTGTCCGCCGCCGTCGAGAACACTTGCGATTTCTTTACGGGGATAGTGGTATTTCTGTCGATGAGCTTAGTAAATACACCGCCGAGCGTTTCGATACCGAGTGAAAGGGGCGTTACGTCGAGAAGAAGAACGTCTTTGACTTCGCCCGTCAATACGCCGCCCTGAATTGCCGCACCGATTGCGACACATTCGTCGGGGTTGATGCCCTTGAACGGTTCTTTGCCCGTTTCTTTCTTAACGGCGTCGACAACTGCGGGTATTCTCGTCGAGCCGCCGACTAAAATCACCTTTTCGATGTCGGAATAAGATAAGCCTGCGTCTTTCATAGCCTTTCTCATAGGCTCTTTGGTCATTTCGACGAGGTTAGCCGTCATCATGTCGAATTTATCTTTGGTAATGGTCAAATCGAGGTGTTTAGGTCCCGTCATATCAGCCGTGATGAACGGGAGGTTGATATTGGAAGAACTCATGCTGGAAAGCTCTATTTTAGACTTTTCAGCAGCCTCTTTTATCCTCTGCATAGCCATCTTGTCTTTGGAGAGGTCTATGCCCTCTTTGTTCTTGAATTCCTCGACAACCCAGTCCATAATAGCTTTATCGAAGTCGTCGCCGCCGAGCATTCCGTTACCGTTGGTTGCAAGAACTTCGAATACGCCGTCGCCTATATCGAGAATGGATACGTCGAACGTGCCGCCGCCGAGGTCGTAAATCATTATCTTATGCGAAGATTTATCCTTGTCAAGCCCGTAAGCGAGCGCCGCAGCCGTCGGCTCGTTTATTATACGAAGAACGTTCAAGCCGGCGATCTTACCTGCGTCTTTAGTCGCTTGACGCTGGCTGTCGGTGAAGTATGCGGGGCAAGTTATTACGGCGTCTTTAACCGGTTCTCCGAGATATGCTTCGGCGTCCTTTTTAAGTTTGGAAAGGATCATTGCCGAGATCTCTTGCGGCGAATATTTCTTGTCGTCGATATTCACCTTATAATCTGAGCCCATGTGCCTTTTAATGGAGATTACCGTTCTTTCGCTGTTTGCGATTGCCTGACGCTTAGCGACCTGACCTACAAGTCTTTCTCCGTCTTTCTGAAAACCTACTACGGAAGGAGTCGTCCTCGAGCCTTCCGCATTGGGGATAACTACCGGCTCGCCGCCTTCCATTACGGCTACGCACGAATTTGTCGTTCCTAAATCAATACCTATAACTTTACTCATAATATATACTCTCCTTTTTGTGTATTTTTACGTTTATTATATGCAAACCGCCTATCCGGCGGATAATGCCGCTATTTTACGACCGATACCTGAGCGTATCTTATAACCTTTTCTCCAAGCTTGAAACCTCTGCCGAAAATCTGTTTTATCGTTCCGCTCTCCTCGCCCTCTTCGCCGTCTACCTGCATTACGGCAGCCGCCGTGTTGGGATCGAAAACCGTTCCCGCTTCGGGCGAAAATTCCTTAACGCCGAGGCTTTCGAGAGATTCGTGATACTTCTTTACAAGCTTTTCGATGCCCTCTCTCGTCTTTTCGTCGAGATCCATTTTAAGCGCCCAATCCAAACTGTCGCCGATCGATAAGACCTTGCCGACCGCCTCTAATTTGCCGTCGTCGTAGGCGTTTCTAACCTCTTCGGCTTTTCTCTTGCGGACGTTTTCGCAATCGGCTCTCGCCCTCAGATAATCGCTGTGATTTTCCTCGGCTTGCCTTGCGCTGTCTTCGGCTTGCTTTTTAAGCTCTTCATAGTCTTTAATATACTTTTTTAAAAGCTTTTTCGCCTTCTTGTCGCTTAACTTATCCACGTCGAGCTCGGCTTTTTCTTGCGTTTGCCCGTCGTGTACTTCGCCGTTTTCAGGCTTATTTTCGCTTTCTATTTCGCCGTTTTCAACGTCTTTCGTATTGTCTGTATCTAATGCCATTTTGTTCTCCTATCTGTTGCTTAATATACTCTCTAAAACCTTTCCGACGTTTTCAAGCACCGCAACTACCTTTTGATAATCCATTCTCGTTGGGCCTATTACGCCGTAAGTTCCGAGCTTCACGCCGTTTGCGGAATAGGTTGCGGTAACGAGCGAACAATCTTCCGGAATGTCCTCATACCCGTCCGAGCCTATCTTGACGTTTATTTCTATATCCTTTCCGTCCTCTGTCAAAAGCGACATTATCTTGTCTTTTTTGGTTACAACGGAGAGGAAATTTTTTATCTTTCCGACGTCGGCGTATTCGGGGTGTTCGAGAATTTTGTCCTCGCCCTCGGTTATCACGTCGTCATCGCTCGAATGCATATATGCCCTTAAAGCTTCTATTACGTTTACGAAAATGTTTTTATAACCTAAGAAGTTATCTTCAAGCTCAGGCTCTAAACAACATATCTCCTCAAACGTCTTGCCCTTTACCATGTTGGAAAGCACGGTTTCGGACTCGGAAAGCTGTTCGTCGCTCATGCTCTCGGGTACGTTTATATAATTGTCCTTTAAAAGCCTGTGTTCCGTAACGATAAGTACGAGCGCCTGATCTTTTCTGTATCTGAAAAACTTTATGTTCTCTATCTTTTCGGCGTTGTCCTTAGCGGTTATACCGACGGACGGATAGGAAGTAAGCTCGCTTATTACCTTTGTGGTATTTTTGATCACCTCTTCCATATTGTCGGCTTTGTCGAGGAAAATCTTCTTGATATAGTCAAGCTCGCCGTCGCTGAGTTTATCCTTTACCATAAGCTCGCTGACGTAGAGCTTGTAGGCGTCCGCCGACGGAACTCTGCCCGACGAGGTGTGAAGCTGAGTTAAATACCCAAGCTCTTCAAGTGCCGAAAGCTCGTTTCTGACAGTCGCCGAACTGATATTTTGCAAATGCTTTTCCGTAAGGCTTTTCGACGATACGGGAACAGCTGTTTCAATATAGTCGTCAACAACATATTGCAATATTTTTTTCTTCCTCTCGGAAAGCTTACTACCTTGCTGCAACTTCTGGCACTCCTTTGTTTTGAATGTTAGCACTCATTTGCTTCAAGTGCTAATTCTTGGCTATATTATAAATCTATTCTTGAACTTTGTCAATAGTTTTAAACAACTTTTTTCAAATTTTTTTAATTTCATCGTTTCTTCACTTTTCCACAATATATAAATGGCGAAAAGCGTGGCGCATTATCGGGCTTTTAACGGAAAATCGGCGTATTGCGTACAAAAAGGCGTTTTCCGAAAATTTCGGAAAACGCCTTTTAAAGTTTAATTTAAACGATTATTCCTCGGAAGGGGTTTCGCCGTTGTCGTCGGCGGTTTCGCCATCAGCGTTTTGGGCTGTTTCGTCAGCCACTTCGCCTTCCGCTCCTTCCTCGCCTTCGGGAAGTTCTTCCTCTTCGTCCTCGTGCGGACTTACGGCGATAGATGCGACGTTCGAGCCGTCGAGCCTCATCACCTTTACGCCCTGAGTATCTCTGCCGATGACGGAAATTTCGCTTACTTGTATCCTTATGGCTATACCCGTGTCGGAGATCATCATTACGTCCTCGTCGTCGGCAACGGGTTTAATGCCTACGAGGTAGCCCGTCTTTTCGTTGAACGTGCCGGCTCTTACGCCCTTGCCCGCTCTCGACTGCAAGCGGTATTCGTCTATCGAACTTCTCTTGCCGTAACCGTTGGAACTTATCGTAATTATGTTGTCGCCGGGCTTAATGATCGTCATATCTATAACGAAGTCGCCCTCTTCGAGATCTATCGAGCGAACGCCCTGAGTATCTCTGCCCATAGGTCTTACGTCTTTTTCGCTGAACCTTATGCACTTTCCGTTATGCGAGCCGATAAGAACTTCGTCGTCGCCGGTAGTGAGTTCCGCCGAAATAAGCTCGTCGCCCGGGAGAAGGCTTATCGCTATCTTGCCGCCCTTGCGGATAGAATCGAATTCGCTCATCGCCGTCTTTTTGATAAGACCGAAACGAGTCGCCATCATAATGTAGCCGTCGCTCTTTCTCTTCTCTTTATTTGCGCCCTCTTCTTCAACGACGTCATTGTTGACGGTATCTACGTTCTCCGTTTCGAGCGTTTCACCCTCTGAAAGGCTCTCTTCATATTCCTTTCTCGGAATAACGGCGGTTATCCTTTCGCCGTTGGATACCTGAATGAGGTTGACTATCGCTCTGCCCCTCGCAACTCTGTTGGCTTCGGGAACTTCATAACCCTTTATCGTATATACCTTACCGAGAGAGCTGAAGAACAACAAGTCGTCATGCGTGGAGCATACGAACAACGTTTCAACGAAGTCCTCATCCTTGGACTTGTGCGCCGTAACGCCCTTGCCGCCACGCCTCTGCGCCTTCCATTCCTTGACGGGAATACGCTTGATGTAGCCCATGTGCGTGAGAGAAATGACGATATCTTCCCTATCTATGAGGTCGGCTTCGCCTATATCCGCATAGTCGGTGGAAATTTCCGTCTTTCTCGGCGTGGGGTATCTGTTCTTTATATCTTCGAGGTCGTTTCTTACTATCGCCCTCACTCTTTCGGGCTTTGCGAGAATGTCTTTCAAATCTTCAATGGTTGCGTCGAGCTGACGGAGTTCTTCGTTGAGCTTATCCACTTCCATCGAGGTGAGCCTTTGCAGCCTCATTTCGAGGATAGCGGTACACTGCTTGTCATCTAAAAGGAATGCGTCTTTAAGCTGTGCCGAAGCTTCATCTTTGTCTTTGCTGCGCTTGATTATCGCAATTACTTCGTCGATGTTTGCGAGAGCTATAACAAGACCTTTGACGATGTGTTCTCTCTCCATCGTCTTTACAAGCTCATATCTCGTGCGGCGTGTAATTACGTCTATCTGGTGTTCGATATAATATTCGAGTATCTCTTTGAGGTTTAATACTTTGGGATCTGTGCCGACGAGAGCGAGGAGAATAATTCCGTCGCTTATCTGCAAGTTGGTCTGCTTGTAGAGGGTGTTCAAGACGACTTGGGCGTTTGCGTCCTTTTTGATATCGATAACTATCCTCATGCCGTGGCGGTCGGATTCGTCGTTGATGTTGGAGATACCCTCTAATTTCTTATTTTTAACGTAATCGGCAATAGTTTCTATAAGCTTTTGTTTATTGACGTGATAGGGAAGCTCGGTAACTATTATCCTCTCCCTCGTGCCGTTGTTGAATTCCTCTATCTCGCATTTCGCCCTCAAAATAATAGAGCCTCTGCCCGTTCTGTAAGCGTTTCTTATTCCGCTTCTGCCCATGATAATACCGCCGGTCGGGAAATCGGGCGAAGGGATATATTTCAAGAGGTCGTCCACCGTGAGTTCGGGGTTATCAATAAGAGCAATGGTGCCGTCGATGACTTCTCCGAGGTTGTGCGGCGGAATGTTCGTCGCCATACCTACGGCTATACCGTCGGCGCCGTTGACGAGAAGATTGGGAAATCTCGCCGGCAATACGACGGGCTGCATTCTCGTGTCGTCGAAGTTGGGATAGAAATCTACCGTTTCTTTATCTATTTCACGGAGCATTTCAAGCGCCATCTTGCTCATTCTCGCCTCGGTGTACCTGTACGCCGCCGCAGGGTCGCCGTCGACTGAGCCGAAGTTGCCGTGCCCGTCGACAAGGGGCATATTTATCGAGAAATCTTGCGCCAAACGGACGAGTGCGTCATATACGGAGCTGTCGCCGTGGGGGTGATATTTACCCAAGACGTCACCGACGATGGTTGCGCACTTTTTATACGCTTTGTCGGGGGTAAGACCAAGTTCGTTCATAGAATAGAGTATTCTTCTGTGAACGGGTTTCAAACCGTCCCTTACGTCGGGGATAGCCCTCGAACGGTTTACGCACATCGCATAGTCGATAAAGCTCTGTTTTAGCTCTCTGTCGACTTCTATATCTATAATTTTGGTCATGTCGAGCGTCTTTTTGAATTCGCTCGTCAAAGCCTCGTCAAATTCTTTCTTTGCCATCTGTCTTTCCTCCTTTAAGTGTCGAGTTCACGGTTGGCGAACTTAGCGTTTTCTTCGATGAATTTACGGCGAAGCTCGGGCTCTTCACCCATCAAAAGCGTGAAGTTTGCGTCGGCCTCGATAGCGTCGTCAATCGTAACTCTGCGGAGCGTCCTCGTAGCCGGATTCATCGTCGTGTCCCAAAGCTGCTGTTTGTCCATTTCGCCCAAGCCCTTATAACGCTGAATGTCGCACTTGGGGTTTTCAAGACAGAATTGATCTTTGTCTGCGTCGTTATAGAAATAATAGTCTTGCTTGCCCTTGGTTATCTTGTAAAGAGGCGGCTGAGCAATATATACGTGTCCTTGCTCAACGAGCGGACGCATATATCTGAAAAAGAAAGTAAGAAGAAGTATTCTTATATGAGAGCCGTCGACATCGGCATCGGTCATACATATGATACGGTCGTAACGGATCTTGGTAACGTCGAAGTCATCGAGCATACCGCCGCCGAAAGCCGTGATCATTGCTTTTATCTCGTCGTTTTCGAGAACTCTGTTTATCCTCGTCTTTTCGACGTTCAAAATTTTACCTCTGAGCGGCAAAATGGCTTGGAAACGCCTATCCCTGCCCTGCTTTGCTGTTCCGCCTGCGGAATCGCCCTCGACGAGGTAGATTTCGCAAAGCTCGGGGTTTTTCTCCGAACAGTCGGCAAGTTTGCCGGGAAGTGCGGTAGACTCGAAAGCCGTCTTTCTCGTGGCCTCTCTCGCCTTTCTCGCCGCCTCTCTCGCACGCTTTGCGGTCAAACACTTGTTCAGCACCTCTTTCGTGAACGTGGGGTTTTCCTCGATATATGTGCCGAAACCCTCCGTCATCGCCTTAGTTACAAGCCCTCTTATCTCGCTGTTGCCGAGTTTGGTCTTGGTCTGCCCCTCGAATTGAGGCTCGGGAAGTTTGACCGATATGACCGCCGTCAAGCCCTCTCTGACGTCCTCGCCGGAAAGCTTGTCGTCGTCTTTTAAGAATTTGAGTTTATATCCTGCGTCGTTTATGAGTTTTGTGAGAGCAAATTTAAAGCCGTCGATATGCGTGCCGCCCTCTTTTGTGTTTACGTTGTTGGCAAACGCAATTACGTTTTCGTTATAGCCGTCGTTATACTGCATGGCTATCTCTATCGTAACAGCATCGTATTTCTCCTCGAAATACAACACGTCGTTTATGGGCGTCTTGTTGGTATTGAGGTATTCGACGTACTCTATTATACCGCCGTTATATAAAAGCTCGTCCTTCTCTTCTTGTCCTTCACGCTTGTCCTCGAGGACTATTTTAAGCCCCTTGTTCAAAAACGCAAAGTCACGAAGAATACTTCTTATCGTGTCGTAATTAAATACGGTCGTTTCAAAAATCTCATAGTCGGGCTTAAAGGTTATGCACGTTCCCGTTTCGTTCGACGGCTCTAACTCTTGAAGCCTTGTCCTCGGGACGCCTCTGTCATATTCCTGACGGTAATGCTTGCCGTTTTGATAAACGTCGACGGATGCGCACTCCGAAAGGGCGTTCACCGCCTTCAAACCTACGCCGTGAAGCCCCGACGATACCATGTAGCCGCCGCCGCCGAATTTGCCGCCGGCGTTGGGTTTGGTCATGACGACCTCTACCGTCGAAACCCCCTCTTTTTCGTGTATGCCCGTAGGTATACCTCTGCCGTTGTCCCTTACGGAACAAGAGCCGTCTTTATTTATAGTTACGGTTATCGTATCGCAATAGCCCGCCAAAGCCTCGTCGACGGAGTTATCGACGATCTCTTTAACGAGGTGATGCAAACCTCTCGCATCGGTTGAGGCAATGTACATACCCGGTCTTTTTCTGATGTGTTCAAGCCCTTCGAGGACCTGTATCTGGTCGGCGCCGTAGTTGCCTTCGACCTTGTTATCGACTTCCATTTCTTTCTCCCATTAACTTATTATTATCTATTATAATATAATAACAGATACTTATATTATATAATATAATAAATTATAAGTAAAGCGTTTAAACGGAATTTTTAAAAAAAATCAAAAAAACCTCTCAAAAAGACGCAGAAAAACGTCATTGCGAGAGGTTTTTGATTTGAATTTTTTCTATTTTATGAAAAGCTTTTCCGAAAGCAGTTTTTCACGGCGGCGTTCGCCATAAAAAACGCATTTTTCGACAAGCCTATTAAGCGTGGGGTAAGCCACGGAAAAATACTTTTCGTCGCCGTAAAATTCAGCCCGTGATAAAAGCGCCCTCGCCCCGTTTGCACCGCTTAAACGATCTATCATCGGAAGCGCCGTTTGTTCTATCCTTTTAAGCCCGTCGCCGTCGCCTATCGCGGAATAGGCGTAGACCATCTCCGCCGCCTCGTCCTCGTCAAGCGGCGACAAAAGCCCGTCCGCCATCTCCTTGACCTCTTTTCCGTCGCCGATCTCTTCCGCCCGCATAAGGGCAAATAAAAGCGCCGTGCGCCTTAAACGGTCGGGAGCTTTCGTCGGAACGTCTTTAAAAAGCTCTCCGTCCATTTCCGAAAAAATCTCGCCGCCGTAGTATCGAGCCGTTATTTCAAATTGCTTTTCATAGGTCTTTTTATATTTCCGAGCAAAATAAACCGAGCTTCCGTCGCTTGTGGGGATAAGCAAAGGAATTGCGTTTATCAAAAACATCACGGCGGAAAAACCCCAAAATGAGGTGAAAAGTTTTACGCCCG
>CACXDQ010000051.1 GCA_902766475.1 uncultured Eubacteriales bacterium | reverse complement strand
TATAGACCTATCCGACGAACAAAAGAAGTCGCTTATAACGATAAACGCACTATTCGGGCACTTATTGATGACATCTGACGACGTTGCACTTTACGGCGAGAAACAAAAAGACGTGCTTGATTACGCTCTCGATTTGTTCCGCAATGCAGAAGTTACCGGCTTTACGAGGCGGGGCGATATTATAACCGTAAGCTACGTTATAAGAGGACATCACAAAACCTTAAATTACGATACACGTCGAGGTATATTATCATGAAAGACAGATCAAGCATGATATTCGGCAATGCGATAGACAAAAAGACCGTCGTTTCAGCCGAAAAGAGCAAGGCAAAATATATCAAAAAGTACGGAGATGACTCCTCTGCCGATTATAAGATAAATTTTAAACCCATAGATACGCTCGGTTTTTTAGGCGCACAAAATATTGTTCTCGGTGAAGAAAATCAAAAGTTTGCGGACAATGCGCTCATCGTCGGGAACATCCGCATGGGTTTCGGACATTACAGAATTTCGATAGCGATGGCGTCTTGCGCCGCCGCTCTCGGCTATACTCCATATTGGTTGGACCTCGCTTCGTTCGACGCTACCGGCTCAAAGATGATAAGGGAGCAGAACGACATGTATTCCCTTGCGTCGAGAATTTCACAAAAATCAAAGCTCTTCAACAAAATAGTTTGGGAGCCGCTCAATTCAGAGGGCTTCAAAAAGATAACTTATAATGCAAAAGACCAGAAAAACAGTGAGCTTTTGGTACCTATATTCAAAAATATCGACAAGGATATACCCTACATTGCAACGCACGTCTGGCCGAGCCAAGGCGCAATTCACGCAGGAATGAAAAACGTCGTGAACGCCATACCCGACAACTGGCCGATGGGGCTTCACCTCTCCGAAGGCGCGATCCATGCCGTGCAGACTCCGTTCGCATATCTCGGCTATAAGACGCTCGACGGCTTTGCAAAACATAATCTCAACGGCATACCCGAAAGCGATATTAAATGCGTAGGAAGATTTGTCGATCACGAGCTTTTATGCGATCTTGAAAAAGACAACGAAGGGCGCAAAAATCGCTTAAAGGCGGCTAAGCCCATAAGGATGCTCATGACCGTCGGCGGTGCGGGGGCAGGTTTCGATATGTTCGCCGCAATGGTGAAACATCTCCTCCCCTACGTCGAAAGAAAAGAAGTTGCTCTATTTATAAATTTCGGAGATCATCAGAACGTCTACGACAAGCTTATAAATGAAATAGGCGATTTCCCGTGCAAGAAATTCTTCAACGAATACGGCAAGCTTAAAAAAGCCGTGGAAGAGATACGGACGGGCGAAGCCGAAGGCGTTTATGCGATATGCAACGACGACATCTTCGAAGCTGTTTATTCGACAAACCTCATGATGCCGGCTTGCGACTTACTCATTACCAAGCCGGGCGAGCTTGCCTACTACCCCATACCCAAGATATTTATGAAACACATCGGCGGACACGAGGTATATGGAGCTATTAACGGAAGGGAATACGGAGATTCCGTAAACGAATACCCCACCGAAAAGAATATCAATAAGATGCTCGACAAACTCATCTCCAACAGAGAGATCATAGCCCATATCTGCGACAGAATAGACGAGCTTAAAAAACAGGGCTATTACGACGGCGCATACGAGTGCGTCCGCCTTGCAACGCATACACGATAACGTATTATAAGCTTTTCCGTAAAGCGCTGAAAGATGCGCTTGCGCCTTGATTTATAATACTAAAACCTCCAAAAATATTTCGCTGTAACGCCCCGACGGGAAACCGTCGGGGCGTTACACGTTTTAAGGGGTAAACGAAAACGGCGGCATACGAAGATTTTTCTTCGTATGCCGCCGTATAAGCCGTTTATCAAATAATTATCTCTGAACTCTGCCGCTTGCGTCACCGCCTGCCAAGTTGTTCACTTCCGCAACGGAAACCATGTTATAGTCGCCCTCGATAGTGTGTTTGAGAGCGCTTGCCGCAACCGCAAATTCTATTGCAGATTGAGCGTCGTATCCGCTCACGAGCGAATAGATAAGTCCGCCGCCGAACGAATCTCCGCCGCCCACTCTGTCTACGATACGGAGAGCGTATTTCTTTGAAAAGTAAGCCTTTCCGCCCGTATAAAGCATTGCGCTCCAATTATTGTCGCTTGCGGAAATACTCTCTCTGAGCGTTATGGCAACGCCTTTGAATCCAAATTTTTGCGTTAGTTTCTCCGCAACCGAAACGTAGCCTTTTTCGGAGAGCTTGCCGCTATATATGTCGGTATCTTCGGCTTCTATACCGAATACGTCTTTTGCGTCCTCTTCGTTGGCGATACAGTAATCGACGTAGCCGCAAAGCTCGCCCATCACCTTACCCGCCTTTTCCTTAGACCAAAGCTTCTTTCTGAAATTGAGGTCGCAAGAAACGGTTATATTTCTCTTTTTGGCTTCTTTAAGCGCTTCAAGGCAGATAGCCGCAACGTCGTCGGAAAGAGCCGGGGTTATACCCGTGAAATGGAACCATTCAACGCCCTCGAAAATCTTATTCCAATCGAAATCGGCGGCAGTAGCCGTAGCGATGGAAGAGCCTGCCCTATCGTAAATGACCTTTGAGGGGCGAACGGAAGCGCCCTTTTCGCAATAGTAAATGCCTACCCTGTCGCCGCCACGGACGATAAGGCTCGTATCGACGCCGAATTTCCTCAACGAATTGACAGCCGCCTGACCTATTTCGTGCTTGGGGAGCTTGGAAACGAAAGCGACATCTAACCCGTAATTAGCGAGAGATATAGCGACGTTAGCCTCAGCGCCGCCGAATGTAGCCTCGTACTTCTCGCTCTGAACGAATCTCAAATAGTTTTCGGGGGCAAGCCTCAACATAAGCTCGCCGAAAGTTATTATCTTACCCATATCAGTCCTCTCCGTATTTTTTCAAAGCTTCCTCGACGAAGAAACTTCCGCCGACGGCATAGATCTTGTCGAACGACAAGAACTCTTCGAGATTATCTCTGTTTACGCCGCCCGTAGGAATAAATCTGACTTGCGGAAACGGTGCGGCAAGGGCTTTAAGCGCCTTTAAGCCGCCGTAAACGTTTGCCGGGAAGAATTTTACGATATTCAAACCGAGATCGAGCGCTTGCATAATCTCCGTGGGCGTCGCACAGCCGGGATAATAGGTTATACCGCTAGCTTTGCAGACCGCCGCAACGCCGACCGAAAGCCCGGGCGAAACGATGAATTTCGCACCCGCTTCCAAAGCCTGTTCGCACTGTTCGGCATTGATGACCGTTCCTGCGCCTATGTTCATGTCGGGAAAAAGCTTAATGCCGAGCTTTATTGCGTCGGCGGCGCAAGCCGTCCTGAACGTTATCTCGGCGCAGTTGATTCCGTCTTTTCTGAGTGCGGAGAGAATTTTCTCCGTTTCACCCAACTCCTTAATTACCACTACGGGTATCAATCTGTCCATTTTTATATCTCCGAAAAATTAAAAAGTCCTTATATAAGTCGATTATCGCTGAATTTTACACGCCGCTATACGCCGCAAAGCCGCCGTCTACGGGTATTACCGTACCCGTAACGAAACCGCTCGCCTTGTCGTCCGCAAGCCACAAAAGTGCGCCTAAAAGATCGGAAACCTCACCGAATTTCTTCATTGGGGTAGCCGCTAAGATCTTGCCCGTTCTCGCAGTAGGCGTTCCGTCCTCGTTGAAGAGAAGCGCTCTGTTCTGGTTGGTAACGAAAAAGCCGGGGGCTATTGCATTACAGCGGATATTGCAGGGCGCAAAGTGTACGGCAAGCCATTGCGTGAGGTTGGATATACCCGCCTTTGCCGCCGAATATGCCGGAATTTTGGTGAGCGGTCTGAAAGCGTTCATCGACGAGATATTGATGATATTGCCGCCCGTCTTTACCATATCTTTCGCAAAAACCTGCGTTACCAAAAACGCCGAAGTTATATTGAGATCGAAAACAAACTTCAAACCGCTCTCTTCGAGGGCGAAAAAGTCCTTTACGCCGTCTAAATCGGGCGTCATGACCTCGTTGTCGCAAGTGGCTCTCGGGTTGTTTCCGCCTGCGCCGTTGATGAGGAAGTTTACGGGGCCGAAAGCCGAGTTTATCGACTTATGTGCCTCTATTATGCTCTCTTTATCAAGGCAGTTACAGCGGATCGCAATGGCGTTTTCGCCTATCTCCTCGGCTACTTTTTCAGCCGCTTCATAGTTGATGTCAAGAAGCGCAACCTGCGCCCCGCAAGCCGCCAAAGCCTTTGCGAACTCGCTCATCAAAACGCCGCCCGCTCCTGTTATCGCAACTATCTTGTCGCTTAAATCTACGTTGAAAGGTAATTCCATATCTATATCATAATATACTTTTTATTTACCGCATTTTGCGGTATCGTATATTATCTCCTGAAATCAAAAAGTATTTTGACCGTTATAATCTCTCGCCAAATTCTCTTTATATAAGTGCGAGTCGTTTCCGTACTGCAACATCATCGGAACGATATTTTTACCCTCGTCCGGGATCTTGAACACGCAAACATCAGTACAACTCAAATGATCGAAACGGACGCAAAAAACGGGATACGGTATATCGAGAAAGTCACTTACAAAAGCCATTCCGAAACCGCCGTGCGCAAACAGAGCCACCCTGTCATACTTATGTTCCTTAACATAATAGGTATGCGTGCCCTCGTCATAGCCATAGCCGAGTTCTTCCATGAGTTTTACGTTGCTGCTATGCACCCTTTTTACGCCGTTTTCAAAGTTCGTATCTTTAAAATCGGGGTGGGTGTACCACTTTCGCCCGAGCGAGATAACTTCGTCGGTATTGAATTTTGACATATATTCCGCCGAAAGGAAAGCCCAATTCCGCTTGCCGCAAATATCTACGAAAAAATCTTCGCCCGCATGGTTTTCATGCGTATAATCGAGCAAATGTATCTCCTTGCCGAGTAGTTTCGCCGTCGGCTCAGCCGTCATTATCGCCCTTTCGGAAGTGGAAGAATAAATTCTGTCAAGCCCGAACTTTTCAAATCTCTTTGAAAGCGCCGCCGCCTGCTCCTTGCCCTTTTCCGTCAAACTGTCGGGGTTATATATCGGATCTCCGTGCCTTATAAAAAAGAAATACATTTTATTTACGGTCTTTCTCGACTGCCTCGAACAAGCCGCTCAAATAGCATGCGCCCATCGCTCTGTCGTACAAACCGTAGCCCGGTTTTGCGTCCTCTCCCCAAACGTTTCTGCCATGGTCGGGGCGGACGTATCCGTCAAATCCGTTTTCGACGAGCGCCTTTACTATCGAATAAATATCGACGTTGCCGTAAGCGGTATTGTGTCCGTTTTCATAGAAATCTATATCGCCCATATACTTTAATTGACGAAGATGAGCGAAGTAAATTCTGTCGGCATATTTAGCCGCCATTTTGGGAAGATCGTTAAATCTTCCGGCGCCTAAGCTGCCCGTACAGAAAGTTATTCCGTTATGCTTGTCAGGAACTGCCGCAAAAAGCCTGTCGTAATCTTCTTCCCTACAAATTATCCTCGGAAGATCGAACATATCCCACGGCGGATCGTCGGGGTGGATAGCCATATTTATGCCCGCCTCGTCGCACGCAGGCATTATTGCGTTAAGGAAATAGACGAGGTTTTCAAAGAGCTGCTCGTGCGTCATGCCCTCGTATTCGGCTAAGAGCTTGTTGAGTTCGTCCATCGAATAGCTCTCGTCCCAACCGGGCAAATGCAAATTTTTAGGATCGAGCTTTAAGAGCGTGTCGTGGCAATATGAAAGCGACGTCGAGCCGTCTTTATGCTTGAAATACAGATCTGTCCTCAGCCAATCGAAAACGGGCATGAAGTTGTAACAAATGCACTTTACGCCCACTTTTCCGCAATTTATTATGTTCTGTTTATACGCTTCGATATACTTATCTCTCGTAGGTTTTCCGAGCTTTATGTCCTCGTGAACGGGCACGCTCTCGATAACTTCCATTTCGAGATCGGCGGCGTTTGCAAGCTCTTTGAGCCTCTTCAAGCTCTCCAAACTCCACACCTCGCCTACCGGCACGTCGTAAACGGCGGTAACGACGCCCGTCATGCCCTGAATTTGTTTTATGTAGTTAAGCGGTATGCAATCTTTCTCGCCATACCAACGAAAAGTCATCTTCATCTGTCATTCTCCAAAGCGATAAAACGGCAAAATGAAAAGCCGAATATCTTCAATAAAATACTATAAATCTAAGCGAACTTATTTCGCCATTTACATTTTAACAGATTTTAAATCTAATGTCAAACGGTTATTGCAAATAGTAATATTACAAGATTTTTCGCAATCTTTTAACGTATTTCAATAATAAATGCAACATTTTTCGTAATAAAGCGCCGCAAAAGCCATTTTGCTTTTGCGGCGCTTATAATCAATCGATTTTTTTGACGTAAGCTCTGCGGCGCTTGTGAAGTACGGCGTCGAATATCTTCCACTGATTCTGAATACTCAAATTATCCTCTAAATTGAGATTAGTTTCGGCATATTCGATATTGCCGCTTTTAAGCATCTTCATTACCGCCCATATAAGCGTCGAGCTGATACCCTTCCTCGCATACTCGGGAAGAACGCCTATAAGCCCCAGATCTATAACTTTCGGGTTTTTGATATCCCGAAGAAGCCTTACTATCGCCGCCGGCGTGAGCCTTCCGCCCGACTTCTGCACGGCTTTTGCTATCGACGGGAAAAACAAGCCGAAACACACAACTCTGCCGTTTTCGTCCAGAATGACGGCTACGTAGCGTGTGTCTATAATAAGCTTAAAGTTGTCGATAAGCATCTTTTTCATCGACGGCGTAAACGGCACGGAGCCGTAAATGTCAACGTAAGTGGTATCGAGTATCTCGAAAAATGCGTCGCCGTATCTCTTCAAAAAGTCGCTTGTGTTTTTCGATTCACCGATATGAAGGTTGTACCTTCTCATCATCATTTCGGCTATCTTGGGTATTCTCTCGTCTACCTTTTCGGGCGCACGAAGCTTTCTCTCCACCCAGTCAACCTCTTTTGTAAAACCGTATTTCTCAACGAGCTTCGGATAATAATCGTAATTGTATTGCTCTTCAAACGTCGAAAGCTGATCGAAACCTTCTATCAAAAGCCCCTCTCGTTCAAGATCCGAAAAACCGAGCGGACCGACTATTTCTTCCATGCCCCTCTCTTTCGCCCATCTTTCAACTGCATTGAAAAGAGCGTTGGACACCTCTTCGTCGTCAATGCTGTCAAATCTCGTAAACCTCACTCGTTTTTGAGCCCATTTCTTGTTTGCCGCTTTTTGAAGTATGCCTGAAATTCTTCCGACGATCTCTCCATCTCGATAAGCGTTATAATACACGGCTTCGGCTTGGTCGCAATAGACGTAATTCTTGCCGAAAAGCTTCTTTTCGTCGCCGTATAAAGGCGGTACGAAGTATGGGCAATCTCTATACAAATTCAATGGAAATTCGATAAATTCCCTTATCTCCTTTCTCGTCTTAACTTCTCTTATTTCAACCATAAAACCGCCCTATAAGTCGATTATCTGTGTTTTGCGTGGAAACTTATACCTACGCCGTTAGGTCCGCAATGACTGCCTGCGGTGGGGTTGGTACAGACGTATTCGATACGGAGATCTCCGCCGAATTCAGCGTTTACCATCTCGCCTAAAAGGTGCGCCGTTTCGGGTGCGTCGGTATGGGCGATAAGCACCCTATGCCCCTTAATATCGTCCTCGAGCTCTTTGACGTAATTTATAATTTTATCTATCGTCGCCTTTCTGCCCCTCGCCTTGTCGATAGATGTCATCTTGCCGTCCTCGCCGATATAGATGATGGGGTGTATGCCGAGAATGTTTCCGAAAAACGCCGCAAAATTGCCTACTCTTCCGCTGCGACGGAAAAATTTAAGATCTTCGGCAAAGAAATAGAGAGCAAACTTGTCAACTTCCGTTTCAGCCCATTTCTTTATCTCGTCTATCGTCTTGCCTAAGACGTACAGATCGCCAATCTCCTTTACGATATTTAAACTTCCGATAGTTATCGCCTTTGTGTCGATAAGCTCTATTCTCCTATCGGGAAACTCCTCTTTTAGCTCGTCAACGGCAATTTTGAGCGCCGTAAACGTTCCGCTCATCGCCTCGGAGAAATGGACGTACAAAATATCCTTTCCCTCTTGTAGAAACGGCGTGAAATAATTTTTATATTTTTCGGGGCTTAAACCGCTCGTCTGCGGCATTGTGCCGTTTCTGAGCATTTCGTAAAATGCGTGTTCATCGTATGTATCGAAGTCCTCATAAGGGAAAACTTCCTTGCCGTCGATGGAATACGGCATACTTATAAGATGATAGCCGTACTCTTTCGCCGTTTGCGGCGTAAGGTCGGTATCCGTATCTGTAAATATAACGTACATAACATAACTCCTTAAATATACTTTTCCGACAGTTTATCTTGCTTTTTCAAGCAAAACACTATCTATTATACACCCGTTTCACACATTTGTCAATTCTTTTTCACAATTCTTCTCTATTGCCATAGCCGAATGAAGCTTGCAACCGTTTCACCGTAATTACTTGATGAAATGAGTCCATACCCGCTCTTCTTCGTTTTCCGTAAGCTCGGGATATTTTGCCTTTGCGTCGGCGATAGCATTCATCAAAAACGTCATTCTGCGTGCGACGACGGCGGCGTTTCTAAGCCCCTCTTCGTCTTTTTCTATCTCGCCTTTCTCTCTGCCGAAACCGTTGTTCCAATAATCTCCCGATGCGACGGGCATACCGGTTAGCCGAATGAAAACAAAGTTGAACTCGCCCAAGCCGTGTCTTTTGCGCCCTTTTGGGCGAGTTCTCACGGAATGAATTTGTATTCTATTCCGTTCGCCCTCACCAAAAATGACATCAAAATACATCGGCTTGGGTGCGAAGCATTAAAACGCCTCAATTTCGAGTGGATTTTAG
>CACXDQ010000050.1 GCA_902766475.1 uncultured Eubacteriales bacterium | reverse complement strand
TTTGCCGATAAGGTCGGTATATCTCTCGTCCTTGGGGTTTACGGCGACGGCAGTATCACCAAGAAGCGTTTCGGGTCTTGTCGTTGCAATTACGAGATACCTGTCGCTGTCTTTGACGTAATACCTTATATGCCAGAAGAAAGACGGCTCTTCGGTATATTCAACCTCTGCGTCGGAAAGCGCCGTTTTACAGTTGGGACACCAGTTGATTATCCTCTTTCCTTGATAGATAAGCCCCTTGTTATAGAGGTTTACAAACACTTCCTTAACGGCTTTCGAGCATTTTTCGTCCATTGTGAAAGAAAGGCGTGACCAATCGCACGAAGAGCCTAAGCTTTTAAGCTGTGTTACGATCTTTCCGCCGTATTTTTCTTTCCACGCCCAAGCTCTGCGCAAAAATTCTTCTCTTCCCACTTCTTCCTTGCTGAGCCCTTCGCTTTTAAGCTGATCGACGATTTTGACCTCGGTCGCAATAGAAGCGTGGTCTGTACCGGGAAGCCAAAGCGTTTCATAGCCCTGCATCCTCTTATACCTTATAATGCTGTCTTGAATAGAGTTATTGAGGGCGTGCCCCATGTGGAGCTGTCCGGTGATGTTTGGCGGCGGGATAACTATAGTAAACGGGATCTTTTCGCCGTTGGGGTGAGCTTTAAAATAACCTTTGTTTTCCCATTCTTCATAAATGCGTTTTTCAAATTCTTTTGGACTGTATGTCTTTGAGATCTCCATAATATCGTACTCCGGGTCTTTGTCCGCATCGCAATTTAAAGCGTCGGTCAAAAACAAATTAACAATAATACTTTAATATTATAATCTATTTTAAACAGATTGTCAATTAAAAGATTGAGGGCATAAAATATAATATCAAATTTTTAAGGAGATTTTGTATGAAAAAAATAATTGCGGCGATAATTTCCGTCTGCATCATGGCATTTTCATTCGCCTCGTGCGGCGAGGGAACAACAAAGACCGCAAAGATAAGACTAAACGAAGTTACCCACTCCGTTTTCTATGCTCCGCTGTATATAGCGCTCGAAAACGGTTTTTTCAAAGACGAGGGCTTGGAAATAGAACTAACTAACGGCGGCGGCGCAGACAAGGTTATGACGGCGCTTTTGTCCGGCGGCGCAGATATCGGGCTAATGGGCGTTGAGGCGTCGATCTACGTTCACAACGAAGGCAAAAAAGACGCACCGGTTGTTTTCGGACAGCTGACAAAGAGAGACGGCTCGTTTTTGGTTTCGAGAAACCCCGAGCCCGATTTTAAATGGAGTGACCTTGAAGGAAAAGAGATAATTGCGGGAAGAACGGGCGGCGTACCGGCGATGACTTTTGAATACGTCGTAAATAAGTACGGCTTATATAACGGCAAAAACGTAACGCTTAACAACGACATTGCGTTCAACCTTATGGGACCTGCGTTTGAAAGCGGCACGGGAGATTACACCACCCTTTTCGAGCCGACCGCAAGCGAATACGAGAGAGCCGGAAAGGGCTATATCGTAGCGAGCGTAGGAAAAGAGAGCGGCGAGATACCTTATACGGCGTTTACGGCGCTTAAAAGCTATCTCAATAAAAACGGCGAAACTGTCGAAAAATTTATTAAAGCGATGTATAAAGCAATTAAATATCTAAACGAAACGGATGAAACGACGGTTGCGGAAAGTCTTTTGAAACAATTCCCCGACACCTCTTTAAATTCAATTTCAACAGCGCTTAAAAGCTATAAGCAGATAGACGCTTGGACAACTGATATGACGATGAGCAAAACTGCTTTTGAAAATTTACAAAACGTAATGGAAAATGCCGGCGAACTCGACAAAAGGGCAAATTACGAAGATATTGCCTATAATGAATACGCAACGAAGTTTTACCGTGAAATATTCGGATAAAATAAAATTCGCTTCTCCTCAGACGTAGATCGCCGGCGGAAAAGCGACAGAGGTTACTACAGATGAATGAAATACTTAGGCTTGAAAACGTCTCTTTGAATTACCACACGGAAAACGGAGAGATCACGGCGCTGAAAAATATAAATTTCAGCGCCGAAAAAGGTGAATTTATTGCAATCATAGGTCCGTCGGGATGCGGTAAAACAAGTATTTTATCAATGATTTCGGGACTTTTAAAGCCGAGCGAGGGAAAGATCCTATTAGACGGAAAGGAAGTTTCGTCACCTAACGACCGCATAGGCTATATGCTTCAGAAAGACGAATTGTTTCCGTGGAGAACGATAGAAAAAAATATTTTCCTTCCGCTCGAAATTAAAAGGATAAAAACGAAGGAAAAGAAAGACGAAGTATATAAACTGCTCTGTAAATACGGGCTTAAAGACTTTATCAAGTCATACCCCAAAGAGTTGTCGGGAGGCATGAGACAGAGGGCGGCGCTTATAAGGACGCTCGCCCCGTCGCCCGAACTGCTACTTTTAGACGAGCCGTTTTCCGCACTCGATTATCAGACGAGATTAGAGGTATGCGACGACGTGTATTCCGTAATAAAAAATGAGAAAAAGACGGCAATACTCGTAACGCACGACATCTCGGAAGCGATAGCGATGTCGGACAGGATAATTGTCCTTTCAGCCCGCCCCTCCACCGTTTTGAACGTTCATGTTTTGGACACAAACAAAGACCTTCCGCCGATCAAGAGGCGTGAGGACGCCAATTTCAGCAAATGGTTTGAAATTTTATGGAGGGAACTCGCCAATGAAAAAAAATGAGAATTTTT
>CACXDQ010000049.1 GCA_902766475.1 uncultured Eubacteriales bacterium | reverse complement strand
GAAGGCAAAATATCCTTCGCAAGCTTTGCGTCGGTGGGTACGCCTTCCAAAGAATTATAACAAGTTACGAAGCTGTCGCAAGTTATAAGTCCCCAATTTGACGTGGCGTTATCGACTATCCTTATTTTGAGTTTTCTGCCCATAAACTCAGTCAAATCGGCTTTATAAAGCACCATGTTTGCGAGGTTGCTGCCGCTGTTTATCGTGGCTATGCCCCTATCGTTGAAATATCTGTTGTGGAATCTCGCAAGCTCTTCTTCCGTATCGGCGTCAATGACCGAAACGTAGGAGAGATTACCGTCGCCGCCGCCGCCCAAAAGATAGGTTATATATCCCGAGCCGCCTAAGACAAACGAAGAACTCGTCAAACTTCCCGTGCCGCCCTCTTTGCTTATTCCGCTGAAAAGGTATGCGCCCTTTTTATTGTACGGGAGGTTTTCATTCCACCAACCGCTGTCGGAAATGACGTCGCCTATGTCGCCGCTCATCGTCCAGCCCGTGAGATCGCCCGTTTCGAAACCGCCGTTTTCTATCTGGTATTCGCTCTCCGCCATGACGTCGCCGTCGGTTATTGCGAGATAGAAGTTTTTATCGTACCAAATAGGTTTGGTTTCGTGATAGGTAACTATGCTGTCGAGCGTTATTGCGCCCAGATCGTCGGACGAGGGGTTTTCGTCGACCACCTCTATATAGAGCGTTTCGCCTATATATCTCGTGAGGTCGGCGTAATACTGCACCATGTTTAAGAGCCTCATTCCGTTGGGAACGTAGGGGAATTGGAAATTCCAGTATTTGCTGTTGGAGTATCTCGCAACCTCGACGTCGCCGTCTTCCGTCCTCATCATTATTTTGAGGTAGGTAAGCCCGTTATTTGCGCAGCCGCCGAGCTTGAACGTAATATATCCGCTTCCGCCGAGGACGAAATCGCTCGAACGCATGACGCCCGTTGCGGAGGGTTTGTAGTGTCCGTAATGGAAATTTCCGTCACGGTTGTAAGTTATATTTTCATTCCACCACACTTTTTCGGAGTTTACGCCGTCGTCGGAGAATGCGTCGCCCGAAACTACCGTCCAACCGGCGAGAGAGCCAAGCTCGAAATCGCCGTTGGCTATCTCGTACTTGCTCGGTGCGACAGCCTCTTGAACGTAATTTTTATCCTTTATAAAGAACGTGCCCTCTTCCTGCGGCTCGGCATATTCGCCGAGGCGAATGTCGTCTACCGCAAAATAGCCGTAATACCAGCTCTCGTCGTTGTCCACTATCCTTATATAAGCCTGTTCTCCGGCATAGTCGGACAGATCTATATCGTATTCATAGAAGTTATCCGTGTTGTAAACGCCGGCGGCGTATCTTGCCGGATTGACGTAATCTTCGGTATGCTCGTGGAAATAATCGTTGTGCTGTATCGCTATGAGCTTGTCGTCGGAAACGGTGTAAACGCCGAGATAGCATAGCTTTTCAACGGGTTTCATCGCCGCATTTTCGCCTTTGCCTATCGTGAGCGCACCGCCTGCGAGCTTGACTTTCATAATTCCGTCCGACGGAATAGTGAAAGTTTCCGAACGGATAGCGCCCGTCCTCGCATTGGAGAAATCGCCGTGGAAGCCCTTGCCCGTAAGATACCAGTTGCCCGTCTGATTTATCGAAAGCCTGTTGTCGTTGGCGTCGCCGGGGAAAGTGAAGAAAGTGTTTGAAGAAACGCAATCGTCATTGAAAGCGTCGCCGTATTCCACCGTCCAGCCCTCTATCGTCGCCGTTTCGAAACCGCCGTTTAATACCTGTGCGTTTTGGGTATCTACTTGAGGCTTTTCGCCGCTTTCACCGCTACTTCCGCTGTTTCCGCTCGGCTTAGCCTTGTTTCCGCAACCCGCAAACGCCGTGATCGCCATTGCGGCGGAAAGTATAAGCGAAGTCCTTTTCAAAAGTTCGGTTTTTCTCATACCTTACCTCCGAGATTGCCGACGTTATCATAATATGCCGGCGTTACCGTGTCGGAATAGGCGCTGCCCATCTCGTAAATTTCAAGCGATTTGAACACTATGCCCGAATTGTTGTCGAAAATATTGAGATAGTCGGAATCGCCGTATTTGGGATAAATTCTCATCGTGATGCTTATAAGCCCGTCGACGTAAACTTCGAGCATGGATCTGTCGAGGAGAATTACGACGTCGTATTCTCTCTTTACGCTCCCGTAAAGTCTACTCGGGTGTTTGCCGACGTAATCGAGTAGGGACGACTGCGATCTCTCGATATAAACGCCCCTTTCGGCGAACACTATATCCGTCCTTTCGGTCTGTCCGTTCACTACGTTTTTGTTGTATCTGAGGCTTATCCCGCCCGAATAATTTTCAGACGTCGGGGAAAGGGTTATCTTTGCTCTTATCTCCAACAGATCGCCCCTTATATCGCCTATCATGCCGTTCACTTCGGAAGCGGTCATTCCGTCGCCCGAATAATTTACGAGCGTCTTTACTCTCAGAGATTGGGTCTCTTTGATAGGCTCTCTTATTATCTGTCTGCAATCGTCGGAAAGCCAAAGCTCCAACGGAATTGCGAAGTTGTGCGCCCAGCCGGCGGTGTAGTTCTGCGCCGTGCCTGCGTCTTTACCTTGCGCTATCGCATAGAGAATAGTTCTGCCCTCTTCGTAAGAGGTCTTGCCCGAAGCGATATCTTCTTCCGTGAGATAGCAATAGCCGTTCTGCCCCGTAAATATGCCTACGCCGAGGTCGAAGAGCTTGGGCTGATCGTCGTCAGCGATAAATCTGCAAGTCGTCTTGTCGAAATTGCCTATCCAATAATAACAATCTACGGTATATCCGTCAACGGTGTACTGCGGACAATCGAATAAAACGTATTTCGTAACGGAGCCGTCCTTAGTGGTTATGGGAAGCATTACGACGCATTCCCAGTGAGCGCCCTGCTCGGGATATCTCGCATAATCGCATTGATAGAGATAGCCCTTATATTCCCACTCGTGCATGTTGGTGGAAGTATAGATATTAGCCGAGCCGCCTGCGTCGGGGATAGACGTCGATACCATCATATAATACGTTCCGTCGTCGTACCACACGAAGGGATCTCTGAACTGATTTATCTCGCCCTGCGAATTGTCGCTCGGGTGAGGAAGGACAACGGTGTCCTCGACGACCCATTCCGCAAGGTCGGGATCGTCGGGATCTACCGCATGCGCAAACGCAACGTGCTGGATAGACCATGTGGTCGTATTCGTACCGGCGGTTATCGCAAGCCACGGCTTACCGTCGGGGCCGATTACCGCACCGCCCGTCCAAACGCCCTCGGGACAAATGCCGGGGGTGGGAACTACTGCGTCTTTGACGTATTCCCAATGGATCATGTCGTCGCTCGCAATGTGCGCCCAACGTATCTGCGACCAATAAGGCCCGGCCGGGTTATGCTGATAGAAAACGTGATACCTACCCTTGTAATAGAATGGCGAGTGAGGCTCGTTCATCCATACTGCCGGGGGTATGCCGTGATATTGCGGACGGTATCTGTCGCCCTCGTACACGGAAGGATCGAGAGCTATTTCCTCGAATTTAAGTTCGGGGTGTCCGCTAAAATCGGTATCTTGATATATTTCCTTTACCTCTTTCGGGGTAACGGCTTTATCGTATATGGAAACCTCGTCCAAAAGCCCCGATATCATCTGCCTCGAAATGCCGAATTCTACCATCGGGCTGACGTATCTGCCGACGTAGAGCGGCTCTTCGGTAGAGATAATTCTGCAAGAAACGAGTTCGGGGATATACGATTCGTAAGCCCTTACACCGTTGTAGAAAAGACCTATATAGCCGCTTTCACCGTCGAACACGGCGGCGATATGCGACCATTCGTAGAGGGGAAGTGCGTTTAAGGGATCGTAGAAGCCCACCACGAAAGAATCGCCCGTATCGTTGTTATATAAGGCGAGCTGAACGCCCCAAAGCCCAAGCCTTCCGTAGCCGAGCAAGAAGCCTTCGCCCATCTCTATATCGCCCTTGCTTATTACGGCGGTCATTCTCGGGTGTCCCGCACCGTCGGAGCCGCCGTCGTAATAGACGAGGTTCTCGAAAACTCTCGGCGCAACCCATGCGGAGAGCGTTATCGCTTTGCTCGGCGCTTCGAAATCGACGTCGGTTATATACGTCGAAAAGCCGTCCATATAAAGCGAATTGCCCTTTACGCCCTCTTTTCTGAGCGGCTCGGACGGAGCCTTGAAAAGCGACGCCGCATTCTGATACGAAAAGACGTAATTTATATTGAAGTTTTCGCCGCTGACGGCGTCTTTAGTGCTGTAACCGCCGTCCTCGTCGAAGGAATAATGAAGCTTTTCGCCGCCGACGTAGACGTTCGGCTTGTCGTTTTGCTTAGCCGATTCCCGTCCGCCCTTCGCACAAGACGAAAGTATGGGGCAAGAGAACAAGCAAAGCGAAACTATGATCGATAAAATTATATTTTTGCGTTTCATTTCTTCTCCTACATTTTAAGTCCTGCCGTGCCGAAACCCTGAACGATGTATTTCTGCGCCAGAACGTATATGATGAAAATGGGAATACTCGTAACTATAAGCGATGCCATTATCTCGCCCGTCGTTATGCCTTGTATGCTCTGAATGGTCGTAAGCGCCGCTTGTATCGGGTAAAGAGGCCATTCGCCTTCCTGATTGTACGGCAATATCATCGACGGCCAGATATAGTCGTTCCACACGCCGATAAAACAGAACACGGCGACCGTCGCCACGATTGGTTTCGACAGAGGAAGAATTATTCTGAAAAACACGACGAGCGTGTTTGCTCCGTCTATCCTCGCCGCCTCTTCGTATTCTTGCGGAATACTCTCGAAAAACTGCGAGAAGAGGAAGATGTTGAATATGCTTATCGCCGCCGGCAAAATCACGCCGATGACGGACGCCCCCTCTTTAAGCCCGAGCATTATCTTTACTATCGAATACAGCGGTATTATAGACGTTTCCACGGGAACTACTATCAAGAATATTATCATGAAAGACAAAAAACTCTTTCCGGGGAAATCCATCTTCGCCATGACGTAGCCCGCAAGCCCGTTTATAAGGACGTTCAAAACTATGGCTATCGCCGCATACGTCAAGCTGTTTAACGCATAGCGCCAAATGCCGTAATCTGTAAATACGTTGCCGTAGTTTTTAGCCGCCTCGCCCAAATTTGCGAAGTCGGGCAAAAACATGGTTATCCTGCCTGCGCTCGCCGCATAAGCCGACTCGCTCTTCGTGGAAGTTGCGAGCATGAAGATTATGGGGAAGAGGAAGATGAGCGACAATATCACGCCCGCCGCAATATACACGGCAAGGCTTACCGCCTTTCTCGTCTTTGCGCTTTTATCGCTTATCTCGGGGAGATTTTCGTAAACACTGTTTTCCATACTAATTTTTCTCCCTGAACGCCCTTCTCTGAATGAGCGTTATCGTTCCGATGACTATCGTCATGAGGAGCGCTACCGCCGACGAATAACCTACCCAGCGATAGGTGTAGCCCTGTTGATACATATAATAAGACAACGTTACGGTGTGATTCTGATAGCCCGTCATGAGCATGGGCTGAGTGAGTATTCTGCAAGCGCCTATAAACACGGTTATGAGTATATAGACGAACGTAGACCTTAGCCCCGGCCACGTTACCGCCGTGAATTTGTGCCATGCGCCTGCGCCGTCCAAAGCCGCCGCCTCGTACAAGCTCTTCTGTATGTTTGAAAGCCCCGACAAAAATATGAGCATCTGATAGCCGCAGCCCTGCCATGCGCTCAAAACTATTATGCATGGCATCGCCGTTACGGGATCTCTCAGCCAATCGTGCGGAGCGACGCCGAACACGCCTAAAAGCGAATTCAAAAGCCCCGTTTCCGACGGCGAGAGTATTTGAAGCCACAAAAACGACGTAACGCTGAGCGATATTACGACGGGTGCGAAGAAACACACCTTGAATATCTTCGAGCCTTTGAAAGGCTTGTTCACGAACAGCGCAAGCCCGAGGGCAAGCCCTATCTGCAACGGAACTACGCCGACGACGAATATCGCCGTGTTTATAAGCGCATGATATATCGTTCCGCCTTTGGCAAGCTCCTCGAAAACCTGCTTGAAATTGTCGAAACCTATAAAGGAAATACTGTTGGGCTGTAACAGATAGTAGTCCGTAAAGGCATAGCCCAAAGAATACAGTATAGGCAACAGAATGAACAGAAACGCCAGAACTACCGCCGGCAAGAGCATTAAATATGCCGTTACGGCAGTTCCCGTCTTATATTTTTTGTGCGAGCGCTTTTTCGCTATAAGCACGTCGTAGACCGCAAAGGCGACGAATATCGCAATGAACACCGCCGCAATTATCAATGCGCTGCCTGTCATAATTTCCTCTTATTATCTTTTAAGTCTGTTCATCTCGCTTTGGAGAGTGTCCGCCTGAGTGTTAAGGAGCGAATTTACGTCGCCCGTGCCGAGTGCGGCGATGACCTGATTGAAACAAGTGGTGAAAGTCGGGTAAGCGACCGTTACGGGTCTTTCTCTTCCCGTCGTTTCAAGTTGCTTTAAAAGGGTGTATTCGGGAGAGCCTTCCGCATAGTTCGTATTGACCGATTTTCTTGCGGGGATCATGCCCGTTGCCGTAGTGATAGCCTCGGAACTCTCGGTGGAGATGAGCCATAGCAATAGCTCCTTAGCGGCAGACTTGTCGGTGTGGTGGTTGTTGGTTATGCCCAAAGACCAGCTGCCCGTTGCGCTCGCCGCAGTAACCGACTTGGGATAAGGCAATAAGCCCCAATCGTCCCTGCTTGCAAACACGGCTTTATACTTGTTGTCGAGGTCGGGGATAGTCCAACCCGAAGAGAGGTACATACCCACTCTTCCGTCGAAGAAGTCGGTAGCGCCGATAGAATAAGAGGTGTACCCTGCGTCTATAAGGCTCTTTATGAACTTGAAGCCGTCGGCGGTCTTGTCGGAGTTGAAATAGCCGGTTGCCGTGTAGCCGTCGGGTGAGGTGAATTCGCCGCCCGCAGCATAGATGAACGGATAGAGAAGATAGGTAGCCATTTCGTCTTTGGTAGCGTCTATCCTCATATCGACGGGGGTAACGTTGCCGGCTTTAAGCTTAGCGCAAACGTCTTTGAACTGATCGAAAGTCCAAGGACTATCAACCGTGTAGCCCGAAACGTCGATGCCTAATTCTCTGAATATCTTCTTGTTGTAATAAAAACCTGCGCTCGATTCCTGTATGGGCAGCCCGTAGAGGTCGCCGTTATAGGTGTTGAGCGAGAAGAAATCGTTCTTCACGTCGTCGGGCACTAAGGAGCTTATGTCGTATAAAAGTTCAGATTTGGCATAAGAAGCGGTGTTGGGTGCGTCGAACGTGATAATGTCGGCAAGCGTGCCCGAAACCTGATTGTTCAAAAGCTCCGTTTCATAGCCCGCCGCACCTGCGCTCCTCGCCTTATAGGTTGCGGAAGCCTTGATGTTTCTGTCCTTGTAGGCGGCGTTGAAAGCCTCTATTCTCTTCTTGTAAGCCTGACCTTCGGTCGATTTTACGTCGACGTGGAACATGACTTTGACGATAGTGCTGCCAGTAGTCGGATCGACTTCGCCGGCACTGTTATCGTCATTGGTTTTGCCGCCGCCGCAAGAAGCGACGGTGAGAGCCATAGCGCCCGTGAGCGCCAAGATAAGTAAACGGTTGAAAAACTTTTTCATAAAATCCCTCACTTTTTTATTTTTCTTTTTTGCTTTATTTAAGAGTGGTATCGCCGAGAACGAATTCCGTCGGGAATTCCACCCTCTTTTCCACTTCTTCACCGTGAATTTTTTTGACGAGCATATCTATTACTTTTCTCGCCATCTTTTCGATGGGCTGTTCGACGCTCGTCAAAACCTCGCTGTAATTCCACTGCACGAAAGCGCCGTCGTAGGAAATGAGCTGAATATCTTCGGGTATCTTTTTACCCCTCTCCCTTGCCGCTGTCAGAAAGCTTTTCGCCATCGTGTAGCCCGAAACGAAAACCCCGTCGGTATCGGGATAGAGGTCGAAGAACTTCTCCGCAACGGCTTGTTCGCCGCCGTGCATTATCACTTCGTTTACTATCCTCTTTTCTCCGCCCGTCTTTTCCATCTCGTCCGTATAAGCCCGCTCTCTCTCCGAAACTTCCGATCTTACGAGCGGTTTCGAGCCTATATAGCCTATTTTTTTACAGCCTTTTGCGGCGAGATATTCTATTGCTTTTTCCGTCGCCGCATAGTTGTCTGTGGTAACGTAAGGTATCTCGTCGCCGAAGATACGGTCGATAGATACGATGGGGCAATCTTTAAGCTCGCTTTCCTTATGCGCAAAGTGCGTTACGAAAACCGCCCCGTCGACCTCTCTTCTCCTTATCCTCTTTATTATGTCCGCTTCTTTTTCCACTCTCTGTTGAGAGGAAACGAGAATTACCGAATACCCGAATTTGTCCGCTTCGTCCTCCACGAAATAAGCGAATTCCGCAAAGAACGGGTGGTTTATGACGGGCACTAAAAGCGCAATGTTTCTCGTCTCGTTTTTTCTCAGTTTCGACGCCATTCTGTTGGGCGTGAAGTTGAGCGCCTTTACCGCTTCGAGTACTTTCTTTCTCTTTTCGGGGTTTACGGAAGCTCCGTTGTTCAGAACTCTCGAAACCGTTCCAAGCCCGACGCCCGCATATTTGGCAACGTCCTTTATCGTCGGGGCCATTTATATCATCTCCTATTCTATAACAATTACCGTAACGTCGTGTTCGCCGTTTATCGAAACGTGATTTTCTCCGACCGTAAGAGAGTTTTTGCCGATATACAGCACCTTGTTTTTAAAGGTGTAATCGCTTATCTCTTCTCCGTTTACCCAAACGCTCGTAACCTCTACGTTTCCGACGTAGATCGTCGCATTCAAGCCGACTTGCACCCTCACGTCCTCTATCTCGGTTTGCCTTACCGATTTGACATCGACCGTGAATGAAAATACCGTCTTGCCGCCCTCGGCTTTGAAGGTGTAGAAGCCCTCTTTGAGGTTTTCAAAATACCTTTCGTCTATGACGAGCCGTCTGCCGTCGCTCGTGAAAAATTCGGGGTTTATGCTCACGTTTCTCATAGTGACGTTATACAGCCTTCTTATCGTCTGTTCTGCGTCGCCTATAACCGTGAGGTCGCCGCCGTCGTAAGAATACTCTTCCTTGACGAGCGCAACGGCGCCGAACGTAGCCTTTCCGTTAAACACGTTGAGTCCGAATTTGCCCTCTTTCGGCTCGTTTTCGTCAAGCGTTGCGTAGAGTTTTTGATTGCCGTTAAGATAGACGGTCATCTCGTTGCCTATAAGCCTTGCTTTGATGTTTACGGAAGAAGTATTTATATCCCCCGTGGGCGCAACGCCTATCTGACGGCTCTTTGACCACACTTTGACGAGCTTTTCGTTTATATCGCAGTTCACGATGATATAATCGCTCATATCGTCGTTCGCCCTCAATATCATCGCCGCCGCAACGGCGTCGAGCGAGAACGTCACGGAGAGCGTTGCGTCCTTTCCTTTCTCATTCGAGAGAATGTAGCCGTCGCCGCCCGTCATCTCGCCTACTATTCCCTTTTCGGAAACGTGCCAAAGCCCGGCTATAACGCCGTCTTTACCGAACGTAAGATCGCTGTCCGGCTCTCCGTCGTAGACGTTTACCGAAATGCGCTTTACCGAGTTTCCGCATCTTACCTCTATCGTTGCGTTGCCGCCTTTTTTCGCAATTATATCCGCACCGTAAGACGCCTTTTCGACCTCGATCACGTCCTCTCCGCTCAATATCTTCCAATCGATGACCGAGGAAGAAGTCGAGTAAGCGAGCAAGCTCTTTTCGGTAGCTATATTAAGGTCGAGCGACAATTCTTCGTCGCTTATATATAAAACGCTCTCGTTTTCGGCGACGTCCTTTCTCCACACGGAGGAAATGCCGTTCGCATTTACCGTCGCAGTAACCTCGCCGCCCACTTTAAGCTCGTTCATTATCGCATAGGGCGAAGCGAGCGTAAGCGCATAGAAAGGTATCGAGAAATCATCGCAGAAAACCTCTATTCCGCCGTTGTCGGACAAAATGTAGAAAGTCTGTCTGTCGCCGTCGGTTTTTCCCGAAACGTATCTGTACGGGAAATCTTTTATATAAAGCCCTGCGCTCGATGCGTGCGTTCTCGAAACGAAGTAGCCGTCGTTTTTATTCCAGCCCACCTCGACGTAATTTTTCTCGTCGGCGTTCAATATAAAGGTTATATCCTCGCCGTTCGGGTTGTCAAAGCTTGCCGAGAGTTCGTAAGTCTGCGTATTCAAGCCTTTAAGGACGTTTTCGCTGTCGGCGCTGAGTTTTTTATCTTGAACGGAAATGAGTTCTTGTCTTAAAAGTCCGCAATCACCCGTCGTTATGGGCGTCTGCGTGAGGACGTAACCGCCGCTTTTCGCCTTTAAGCCCCACTCTACGGGGATAGTCATTCCGCCGCCGTTCCAGACCTTTCTCGCCATTGCGTAAATGCCGCTGTCCGTCTCGTCGGGAACGCCCGCCGCCCAGCTTATCGAAACCGTCTTTCCGTAATATTTACTCCCCTCATCAAGATAGAAGGACTGGGTTGCGTAAGAATCGGGACCGAAATCCATCTTTTGGAAATCGTCGGCCGTAATATCTCCGCCGTTCAAATCAGTATAGGTGATTTTCCCGTCGCTGTAAAAAAGCTGCCCGACGATATATTCTCTGCCCGTAAACGTCATTACGGCGTGCGTCGTTTGATCGTCGGCGGTCAAAAACGCAACGTCCGGACATTCGGGCAATCTCGCATAAAATTCGCCTGCGTATTCCCAATCGAGAAGGTTGGTAGATTTCAAAAACCAAATTCTGTCTACGCCCTTACCCGATAAAACCATTCCCCAAAGAGTTGTCTTGCCGTTTTCGGAAAGGACGGTGAATATCTTGGGATCTCTGCAATCGACCTTGCCGTAAAGTCCGCTCGGATCGGTTGCGACAGCCTGCGGAATGAGCTTTCTCTTTACCCACGTCATACCGCCGTCGTCGCTCGACATAATTACCTGATCTTGCCTTTCGGCGTCACGGGTGAAATAGGCTATAAGCCCCGTTCCGTTGCCGTTTTCATACCAGTTGAGAGCGTCTATAGCGGCGCTGTCGCCCTTGTGGTACACAAACGCCGAGCCCGACCACATATAGCCTACGCCACCCCAATCTTCATCGGGGAAGAGGGCTATCGGGAGATGTTCCCAATTTATGAGATCTCTGCTCCTTGCGTGCCCCCAACAGAGATCGCCCCAATAATTGGAGAACGGGTTATGCTGATAATAGAGATGATACCAACCGTCGTAATACACAAGCCCGTTGGGGTCGTTGTTCCAGTGAGCGTATTGCGAGAAGTGGTATTGCTGACGGTAAAGCTCGGTATAGTAGGAATAATCGCTTATTCCGACGTAAACGTCGGTAAAGTTCACCTTCGCCGCAAAGCAGTTGAAACCGAGTTTTCCGCCCTTGTAGAGGTCGCCCTCCACGCCGTCCACGCTGAAATCGTTCAGGTTTATGACGTTATCTACGCCGAATCTCCTTATGTTATCGGCATAGAACTCTGCGTAAACGCCGTCGTTTTCGGGTGTAACGATAACTTTGAGCTGAACTTTATCGAGATTTCTCACTCTCTGCGAAATAAAGTTGTATTCGCTATCGGTCATCTTGTCGTTGCCGATGAAATAGTCGACCAAAAGTTCCTTCGCCCTCGTCGTGCCGTTTTCAACGGTGAAGTACAAGAGCTTTACGTGGTTCTCGTTTCTGTCGACGTTAAAGACGAAATATCTCTCGTCCTTCTCGCCGCCGAATACAAGCCCTGCGGCGTTGCCTCTCTCAAAATCGGCGACGGCGGTGTAGACGAATTTATCATTTTCGCCGTATTCGGTATCCGAAAGCTCGAACGTGTCGCCGTTGCTCTCCAACGTCGTTTCAACCGAAAACGCATTGCTAACGCCTATAACCGTCGCTACCGATATTGCCGCCGCAAAAACGACGAGCAACGCTATTATAGAAATTTTTTTCAAAACCTTAGCCATATCCGACCTCTGTTATTATAATAATGATTGTACTTGTTCAAGGCTTGGCAAACAGTCTATTGCGCCCTTGCCGAGGGTATTCAAAGCCCCGCAAACGTTTGCGAAACGGAGAATACTTTCAAGCTCGCCGTCCGACAACTTTTCAATATCCTTTCCGTCGAGCTTGGTCAGAACGCCTGCGTAAAATGCGTCGCCTGCGCCCGTCGTGTCAACGCAATTCACCTTGATAGTGGGCGCTTTCCCTCTTCTGTCGCCGTAAGCAAAGCGGCTGCCGTTTGCGCCGAGCGTAACGAACACGAGCTTGCCTTTAAGCTCTCTTTCAACGTAATCTCTTCCGAAAACTTCTATTTCATCCTCGGAAAACTTCACTATGTCCACGAGCGGCAATATCTGTTTATATACCTCTACCGCCTCTTTCTCGTCCCTATATATATCCGAGCGGAAGTTTACGTCGAAACTTATTTTCGCACTATACTTTCTCGCCCTCAAAATGAGCTTTTTAACGAACTCCACGCCCCTCTTTTCGGAGAGCATAAGCGAGCCTATATGCACGATATCGGCGTTTTTGAGCAGTTTATCGGGCGGCTGAGATATAAATGCGTCGGCGGTGTTCTTTCTGAAAAAACAGAACGACCTCTCTCCCGAAGCGTCTATCGAAACGAACGCAAGAGTAGTATTTTTCTTTTCGCTTTTAAAAATGTAACGACTTTCAAAACCTCTCTTTTCGGCGAACGAAATAAGACTTTT